>JAEUWE010000265.1 GCA_016791465.1 Pseudobdellovibrionaceae bacterium | reverse complement strand
TGATTGCGAGGCGGCCTCTGCATCACAAGGTTGCAGGTGGTGAGTGGGAGTTTCCCGGTGGTAAAGTTGAACCGGGAGAGGACCCACGCAGTACAGTTCGTCGCGAAATTTCTGAAGAGCTTGGACTTGATATTGCCGTTGGCGATCTCGTCGATGTGTCGTCGCATGTGTACCCACTTGAGTCGGGCGATGATCTGCATGTCGTGTTGATCGGTTATCACTGTTCACTTCTTGGCGGCGAACTTCGCTTGAATGACGTGGCTGAAATCGCGTGGATCGCACGCGCTGAGTATGCGACGGTTCTTCTGGGGCGGCCTGTTGCTGCTGCCGATATGCCTTTGTTTCAAAGCGTGTTTGGAGTTTAGCGGTTAGGGCGCGGAACGCTTGGTGAGAATTGCCGTCCCGACAGTCTCCCAAAAAAGTCTGTCATTGAGTCCATAGACGTCGGTTTCGATCTCTCGCTTTCCGGCCCAATCGAGTGGCACTGGAACTGCGAATCGCGAGTAGTCGAGCCATTGCCCTTCTTCGACGGGATTGTCGACCACAACGTGGAACGCCCGGCCGTCCCGAGAGAGTCCGATGCCGTCCCCATTCGAAATGTCGGAGGTTCGAGATATCATTCTTAAGACAGAGGTTCCTGACGAAGTAACAGTGCGGTAGCGAACGCCGAACTGGGCGTCCATTTTCGTGCCACTCAAACGAATTTTCAGTTTTGAAACCTCACCTGATTCAAAGCGAAACCGTACCGGGCCTTCTATGAGTTTGAATGCAAGAACCTTATTCCAATCCGAATCACCGATTTTTGCAGACGTGTTAAACTGGGCATCGTGCTTGGCAAAGTTCTCTAGCGTGGCATCGTATTGCTTTTTAAGCGTTAGAAATTCGCGTCTAGAACTGAAAGCAGTTGGTACAGGTGCGATGGTTGGCTCAATATGAGGTGTCGTGGCCGTCGATGGCGATTGAAGATCTGTCGGCTTGGTTTTTTCAGGGCTCTGTGATGTCACTGGAACGGGCTGCACTTCTGACGATGTGCTCGGTGTCATTGGCGTCACGTGTTCGCGCGAGCTGATTCGACCGACCCAAAATGCGAGGACAATCATGCCAGCGAAAATAAGCCATCGAGAATTATTCATGCTTAAAATCTACCTGCTCCGCAGTGGACATTGCAAACGTGTGTCGCTCATCCGAGCATCGGACATCCGCCTGCTGCGCCCCCGGAGCTTTGCGTTGCAAAGCGCGGCGGCTAGGGCGCGTCGAGTTTAAAAGAAGGAATGGCGTAGTGAATGCTGTTTTCGCGGAGAGCTGCGCAGATGGCCGAGAGCACCAAATCAGAAACGCGGTAGCGTTTTCCGTAGTCATCGATCGAGTAGTAGACGCTGATGCTTTGATAGGAATCGCCGATCTCCGTGAGGAGTACGCGCGGTGGCGGATCCGGAAGTAGACCATCTTTCTGAGTGAGCTGAGAGACAGTCTCAAAGAGGATGTGCTTGACCCGATCGATGTTCTCATCAAAGGCAAAGCGAAGCGAATGGCCCTGACGAAGAGGGCCGGTGTTTCCAGGGGCCAAAATCACCAGCTGACTTTGTGCGATAGTTTTATTTGGAATCAAAATCGTTTCATTGAGGAAGCTCGAGAGAAAAGTTCCGCGCCAAGTGATCTCTTGAACTTGACCCACCCATTTACTGCTCGCGTTTTGCACTTCAATCCAATCGCCGAGTTTATAGGGGTGATCGATTTGCACCGCGACACCGGCAAAGAGGTTCCCGAGCGTATCTTGCAGCGCAAGACCGAGCACCACCGAGAAAAAAGCCGACGTGGCAAGGACCGTCTCAAGTCGAAAGCCAAATACTGAAGCGGCAATTCCCGCGGTGAGAAAAATCGCGAACATCAGCGAGAAAATATTGGTGATCAGTTTCGGTACGCCCGAACTGATGTTTGAAAAGAAGAGATACGAGTAGACGACCAGCTGCCCAAGCTTAATAAGGACGACGGCTCCGGTGAAGAGCGCCAGGAGCCCCAGGTAGCGAGACACCGAAAACAGGATGTCGTCATCCGCAAAGAGTGTCGTCGTTTGCCAATAACAAAAGGCCAGGACCGACGAGAAGACCAAATGTGCAAGCGCATTCTTAAAACGCCAGCAAATCGTTTGGTGACGTCGCTCCGAGATCTTCTTTAAAAAGAGACGATAGAACAGAAACGTCGCAAGCAGCGTGAACCAAGCGACGATAAAGTGTTCGTGTTCAATGAGAGGCTGAATTTTTTCGATCGGGATCCAACTGCGTGTCACGGATAACGATTTACTCGTGATCGTGTCACATGTGAAGTGTATGGAGCGCTTGTTGACCAGATCTTAAAAGTCGATGTTGTGAGGATGAAGTGCGTGGACAGCGCAATGACTAGAAGGGTTGATCAGGCCATCAAGGGCAAAGTTGATAGAAGTCGTTTCGGCACCCTGTTTCCGATCAGCAAGGATGCTTTCTCCCCACTTTATAGAGTGCGGGCGAAAGAATGCATGAAGTTGCGCATACTGTTTATACACGACGGGGCTGGGCTTGTTTGCTCTCCCGGCGCTTGCATGAAGCTTTTCTAGTGCGGATGCTCTATTTTGGATCTCTTGTTCGCGGTCCGCGATGTCTGGGTGACTTTGCATTATGCGACCGATCCACGAAGAATCGCCGTCGGTCAGAAATGTTTCGATAAAGGATCGAAACTCTGTCCATCCGATGTGCATCTTCTCTTGGCTGGCCCCAACAATAGTTGCGACCTCATGCCCCAGGCGGTCGGCCTGCCATTCATTACTGCGTGAGTGGGCCATGAGCGCCGCAAAAGGTGCGATGAAGAGTAAATTGAGACCTAGCTCTTGCGCTTTGCCGCCAAGGGCAGAAGCTGCGACACTCTGAGGGAACCATGACAGCCAAGAGACTTTTCCAAGAGCACCGGCGCCCCCGGTGAGTGAGAAGAGTCCTACCCCCGCGTGAGCGGCGAGCGTGAGTCCGTTTGCGGCGGCATTGACAGCGAGGCGAGCAGGCAATGCCCGCGTCGTGTGCCGGCCAAAGCTGTGGCCGATTTCATGTCCAAGGATAAGAAGCACGCTGTCTAAGTCTGATAATATTCCAATCATTCCCGCTGAAATGAAAATATCGCCACCAGGGTAGGCCCATGCGTTTGGGACCCAAGTTGCAGCTATTCGACATCGTGGCCAAATGTCAGTTGGGATTTGGTAGGCTGTGGCAAGGGAATCACAGAGCGACTGAATCAGCTGTTGGGCCTGAATGGAATCGACGACAAGTTGGCTTGTGACTGCCGGTTTGACCTTGTTTATCCAAGTGACTTCATTTTGAAGGTTCTGAAGAAGCTGATCGCGGGTCTCACGAAGTTCTGTTGAGTAGTCCTCTTCGCGAGGCAATAAATTGATTTTCTGACGATGGCGGTTCGTGAGCATCTGCGAATTAGGAATGGCAGAGAGAGACTGCGGGTTGGAGCTGTCGGTTTGATTCTTGAAATTCTTGAAGTTGCGAGCGAGGTAGTGATTGATATAGGGAGTAAATCGAATTGCGGCGTCAATGGTTTTCTCCGCATCGCGACCGAGTAACGATTCGAATCCTTCGAAGACCTCGTTGAAGCTCTGGCCGATGTTGAGACCAGACTCGCCACCGATGTAGCTTCTCGATCCACCAAGTGTGACCGAGCTACCAATCACGAATTGATCATCGAGGTTAAGGACTTTCTCACGGTTGAAGTTCAAACTGAGAGAGAATCCGACGGTTGTTCGGCTCCCCATTTCAACACGGTAGTCGTCTCGAATGAGATAGAGGTTGCCGTTATGCAAATAGGGGGTGAGCTGAGTATTCTCATCGAATCGAATTTGCGAAGCAGCTCGAATTATTTTTTTAATGTGGTTTGGGATCACTGTTGAGAATGTTGAACGAGCAGCTTTCGCATCTTGCACGATGGTCCCCGGGCCTCCGAGGTACTTCGCAGGTACCATGGCGCCGAGCAGCTCCTTATCTCCGGCGTTACTTTTGAACATCGGGAATAGAGGTACCGGTGTGGGTAGATCAGTCAGCGCGTTCAGGCTTTCATCGGACAATCGAAACTGCCGTGGCAGTACAAAGCCACTGTGGTCGAGAAGATGGTTTGGAATGAGTCCGCGAAGAGACTCCGGATCAACGATTTCAACTTGCCCGGCTGAGCAGGGTTGCGGATGACTGCCTACCGTGACAACTAGAAGTACAAGGAAAGACCAAAGGAATTGCCTTCCGACTCGCACAGGCCCGATTGTTTTGGCATTTTTCATGGCATTTGACCTCGCAATGCCTGCGCCAACGGCCATTGGCGTGGATTGAATCCTATTGCAATTTCGCGATATGGCTGCTCGCGGAGGCGGCGTAGATTGTCACGGCATCGGCCTTAATGCGCCTCGTGTTCTACAGGCGGGCGTTGACTAGCCAGTCAACAGTACTTGAGAGCGCTTGGTGACTGATGCGGCCATCTATGGTACGGTGCGTCATGTTTTATCCTTCGACTCATTGGTGGGTCGATCAGAAAGAGGAGATCATATGAAACACACGTCTGCGCGAGCATGGTTCTATCTTGCAATTCTTCCGATTTTTTCGTTCCAGGCCACGGCTCATGCTGGGTCATCGGCGTCACTTGACCCAGTGAATCTGATTCAGAAGTCGCCGTTCATCCGCCTGGCTTTACGAGGTCTGAAGGCAGAGCAGGGCGTTCAATGCAAAATCGCGAAGGACGAGTCGGGAGATGTTGCGATTCAAATCTACGAACAGGACGGCAAGAGTCAGTTCGTGGCTATTTATGCGTGCACAAGTCCGTTGCCCATTGTTGTTCGAGGGGTCGTCGGCGATGGAGGAATCCAAACCACGCAGTTCGGATACGAGGCTGCTAACTGACCGAACCAGACTTCACACATACCAAATCTGAGCAAAAGCGGGAGAATCAGAAATGAAATTTCATGTAACCGGAAAAGTCATGTGTCTATTGGCGCTTACTCTATTTGTTCCGCAGGATCTTTGGGCCCGGGAGCGGGTTGATGCGGCAAGTGAACAAGTATTACGAGCACACGGACAGGAGTTTCGTCGATTGTTCAATTTTGACCGAGGGCAGATCTACCAGGATCTGTCATTTAGCAGTTGCGTGATAGGCAATAGGCAAAATATCGAGTCGACGAAAGATCGAATCGTCGCCAAACATGGACGTCTCAGTGAAGTTACGGTGTGTGTTGCCGAGGTTGCGGATACTGATATGAGAAATGCGGTCACTCTTGGGCGCACCGATTTTACGACAGCCCGTCTGGCGATATCGAAATCACCTCTCAGCGAGCGCGATCACGTGATTGCAATAGATTCTGACTATCCGCTGGAGCAAGTCGGAGCGTGTGTTCGAGTGGACCTTTCTCAACATTCAATTCGGTCTGTTCAGTTTGGTCATGGGCATTTTATCTGTGATAGTCCGGGCCTTGGCGAGGACACTTGTTTTTTGCCCTTAAAGTGGCGATGGCACCTCAATAGAAACGACATTCGTTTTGTGGCATGTGACGCGAAGACGATGCCGTAACAGTCGGTCTATAGAAAATGGGTGAGGCGCTATTTGGGCACATTTGACCAATGAAGCGACAATCTGGGCCTGAAAAACTGTATTACCGCGATTTTAAGTGTTCACCCGTAAAGCCATGGACATTGCAAGCCATGATGGTCGCTGCTGATCAATTACCGGAAGCTGTGATGGAGGTCGTGTGCGAGGTTTGCGAGCGACGGCGAAATTTTTAGCGGTTCTTGCGGTGTTGCCGCTCTTTCTGGGTATCGGCTGTGTTCGGTTTGGAGCGTCTGACTCTGATCATTCCGGCGTGACGGCTCGAAGCGATGAGCGTGTAGACTCATCGTCGGGTGGCGGAACAACCGTGGTCGGGAGCGGCGGAAATGCTGTTGAGGCAGAAGCTCGGACTCTCTTGTCTGAAGTCGTTGCGGCGTGGCGGTCTAGCGGTTTGGCCGATCTTGGCGGAGTTCGGCTGAGTGAGTTTGAAAAAGCCGCTCAGGCTGCTCGAATTGTTGTTATTGACCAGGAGCCTCGAGACGTCACCGGACAGGGGCGCGATGCTGTGAATATCAGTGCTGACCGAATTTGGATATACAGAAAAGCGTTCGTTTCCAATTCGCGCGATCAGAAAAAGGCGCTGATTGTACATGAGCTTCTTGGGCATATGGGGATGGCAGCGAAAGACGATCAGTACAAGCTTTCCACATTTCTTATACAGGGACCCGAGTATTTTGAGAAAGCGACGGTGTTGTCACAGTACCTTTCACGTCAAGACCTGGAGGACACGGCTTATACGGTATACTGGCATGTTTGCGATAAAGGCCTGATGGCGGCTCAGAGATTTGTTGCGCTCGGAGGTGACATCAATGCGTTTGGAGAGCGTGCCAATCTCCACGAGAGAACACTGCTGAGTGCCGCCGTTTTTTTTGATTGTGAAGCCTATGTGAAATGGGCGATTGCACAAGGTGCAACGATCAATAAGCGCCTATCGGAGAACGGTCCAGCGGCATTGATGATTTCGGTATTGAAAAATCGAGTGGTCAGAGAGTCGGTATATATTACCGAACATCTTGTTGCTGCGGGTGCTGATGCGAAACTGTCCTGCGTTTTGACCCGGGGTGG
>JAEUWE010000242.1 GCA_016791465.1 Pseudobdellovibrionaceae bacterium | reverse complement strand
AGTCTTTGTGAGTTCGCTCACGACGACGGCAGCGGCAGCCCCTTCGACTCTGCCGATTCTCGCAAAGCGCATGTCTTCAAAAAATCCAAATGGAAAAATCCGTTCAAGCGAGTGCCTCGTGTTTCCAGACGGTGTGACGATCGAAAATTCGATCGACGGACTTGAATTCAGTATTGAGCGCAGTGGAAAGGTATCATCGTCTATCATCACGCGGATCAATGAAGCGGCATCTGCCAAGACCTCGTCGGTTCAGCGGAGCGCACTCGCGACTTCATATTCCTTCGTCGCGTTTCGAACTTCGGCCGCCGGTATCCAAGAGTCGGTCGTTCTCGCTTCGTTTGACGGCACAACGGGAGTCGAGGTTTCAAATCCGGCACCCGCGGCACAAGTGCTCAAGGAAGTCGCGAACTCCCTTTGTAACTAAATTCAAATTTTCGGAGTCGGCTCTCGGTCGACTCCGCGCTCTTTTTTCTCAAGCGTCAAATAGACTAGAGTCTGATTGAGCAGCATGTAGGCGATCTCACCAAAAGTAATCGGGCCCTGCATGTGCGCAGTCTTCTTGCCCTCAAGCTCTGCGTAGAGATAGTTCAGAATACAGTTACACTTAAACAGCGGATCAATTTTCTGTTCATCCAATCGCGCCCGAAACTGGCTTTCATAATTCCGAAGCGGCTTCGCGAAACGATACTCGACATGACTAAACACTGGCGCATAAAGATGAACGACTTTTTTTGTGGCATCCACACTGCGAACGCTGACATTGATCTTCGCGCCAAAGTAGTCCGCGACCAAAGGAAGCTTCAGATCGATTTTTCGATCGATAAGATAGTCGGCAAAATTTTGAGTCGTGTCATTGATAAGACAATCCTCAACTTCAAAGCCCGTTTGCGGAAACGAAATGTGGTCGTCGTGGCCCTGCTCAAAAAGATTGATAATATTGACCTTCGCGTAGATCTCTCTTGGCAGATCGAGATGCATAACCACAGCTGCCGCATCCGAAACCTCACCCGTCTGACCGTTGAAGACTTTGGGCGTCACCCGACCAAGATCGTCAAGATGAATACCCGAGACCCATCCCACCAGCGGCCGATCAAGAATACCCCGCCAAGTAATTCCCTCTTTGGCAAACCTGTGATGCACTCCCGAGAACGCCGGTATGATAACAAAGCTAAATCCGTTGCTGCGATAGTCTTCTGGGATCCTATGTATTGCGGCCTCGTCATAAAAAAGAATCTTCAAGTCCTTCGCCTCAGGCGGCAACACGGTGACTTGAATCTCGCCCCGAGTCTGTACCCCGCCTCGCTCGCTCATAAAATAGGGAATCGTTCCGCCGATCCAATTCCCCTTATTGAGTTGCTTAAGCAGCCCCTCTTCGCCAGCGACGAGTAACTTCAGTCCTTGCGACACAAGAGAGTTCGCGCTCTCAACAGACATCATCGATACAGGATTATTTTTTCTCATTTTGCTTCCCAAAGACGACTTCGATATCGTCTCGAACGGCTTCTCTATTTTTGCTGAAAAAATCAAAGGCTGCATTTATAGCGTCGGTCATACTCTGCGACGTTCCGCTATGGCGAAGCATCTTTATTCGCATAAAGAGCATTTTCGTCGGAAGGGCTGAGACCTCAAAGTCCTCAGTCCGATCGACAATCTCCCGCCATACTGGGTCTGTCTTAGGTGGTATCAATCAAACCTCATTGGTCATACCTCGTATTCACAAACTTCTGATTCAACCGACTCGTTTCCCAAAATCCCTCGGAACCTCGAGCGGGACATTCAAAGCTTTCGCAAGCCCACGCAAAAACTGCGGATCAATTTCACCCTCATAGATCTTTTCAATTTTCTTGACGGCAGCGGCGGGCTCCAAACGATCTTCGTCATTGACCGGGAAGAGCATACCAACAAATAGGTCAGCAACCCTGACCACGCGAGCCATGGGATGAATCTGGTCGCCCTTTATCGCGTGAGGATAACCAGTGCCATTGAAGTTTTCATGATGCTGATAGGCCACTTCACCAACGTCCTCGGGCAAACTCGGCAACTGACGCAGAATATTTCGACCGCGTACGACGTGCGACTCGAGCGCTTTGACCTCTTCAAGCGACAATAGAATTCTCTTCTTATCAAGAATTTCAGGATCAAGCTCGCGCTTGCCAATATCGTGAAACAGGCCGCATGCCGATGCTTTGAACTGAGTTGTCATACTGGCCCAGCCAACGGCTTTCGCAATCATAGTTGAAAAAACAGACACGGCGACAGAGTGAACATAAAGGCGATTGGCGCCAGAATGCATATTCGCAAGAACCGAAAGAATATCTCGGTCGTCTCCAACGAGTCGTACGGTATCGAGAACCACCCGCGATGCCGAGTCACAAATGACCTTATCAAATCCGTCGCGAAAACACGTCTCCGTTATAATCTCGGCTGTGTGCTTCAAAACTCGCAGCTTCGCCTCTTTCGCGATCACGTTCGATTGCGAAATGACATTCGAGACCTGAATGTTGAGATTGACGTAGTTTCGAAACTCTTCGACCCGAACATAGAGGTAGTCGACCGAACTCGCCTGATACTTCTTCAGTCGATCAATCGGAACTGAGTCGCCTTTGTGAGCCACTTTGACGAATTTCTCGCCGAGCTTCAGATAGATATCAGAGCGTAAACTCGTTGTTGAAATAAACTCATCGACATGAATTTGGCAGAATTCATCAACGCGAAGAGTGTCCGTCTGACGGGGCGCTTCTTCTCGCGCCGATGGCGGCGTCAGACATCGACTGATCGCCTCCAGAAGAGCCTCCGTCTTGACTGGCTTTGGTAAAAACTCCGTTGCGCCAAGCTCAAATGCGTTCCTCGCTTCAATCAGCTCCGAAAATCCCGTCATCACGATAAAAGGTACTTTGCTCGTACTGCGAACATGCTTCAGCAGAGCGACACCATCCATCTCGGGCATTCGTACGTCTGAGATCACGACATGAAATACGTTATCAACAAGCTCGAGGATTGTTTTCGCAACTAATCCATTCTCGGCCTCACGTACATTAAGCCCACGCCGACGTAAATTTTTAGCGATAAGACCGCGGAAAACATGATCGTCTTCAACGAGCAAAACGTTGAACTGATTGTCGTCCCTTTTCGGATCAAACACACCATTGCTGGTCATGCCGCCTCCTCTGCGACAAATCTTGGCAAGCTCATGACAAAACGAGTGTTGCCACACGAACTGTCATAGATGAGCTGGCCCGCATGCTTCTCAATAATACCCTTCGAGATACTCAGTCCCAACCCGGTCCCTTTCCCGATTGGCTTCGTCG
The DNA here is from genome assembly GCA_016791465.1 of Pseudobdellovibrionaceae bacterium. Taxonomy (GTDB): domain Bacteria; phylum Bdellovibrionota; class Bdellovibrionia; order Bdellovibrionales; family JAMPXM01. The sequence goes on along the minus strand of JAEUWE010000242.1, from coordinate 2,848 downwards.
TAAAAAAGGGGCTCATGATTTTTGCTGCAAGTTCCTTCGAGATTCCAGTTCCGCTGTCTGTCACATTGATGTGCAACATACCGGCCTTTTCAACGGCTCCGACTTCGATCCAACGCTCAGGCATCGTCTCAATCGCGTCGTGTGCGTTATTGAGTAGATTGAGGAGAACCTGACTCAAACTCGTCGGCCGACCGCGCACCTTCCAGGTCGGATCAATTTCTGTAACCCTGATCGAAATCCCATGTGTTGAGAATCTTTCTCGGCACAGCGCTAACGTGTCGTTGACGATGTCGATAACCGCTATCGACGTCATGCTGTCCTGACTATCATCGCGAGAAAAACTGCGTAACCCCTGCACGATTTTCGAAATTCTTGTTGCTGTATTCTCGATTGTATCGGCAGCATCCAAAATCGTCGGTGTGTCGAGAGCTTGATCTCGAGCACAGTCACGAAGTATCTCTGCATACATCGTAAAAATATTCAGAGGCGTATTGATTTCATGCGCGATGCCGCCGGCCATTTCGCCAAGAGATGCCATTTTTGCGGCTTGAGCGGCCTGCGTTCGACTTTCCTCAAGGACACGCTGAGATTCAATTTGTTCAGTGAGATCTCGAATATAAAGTGGGTAGATTCGATTCTTGCCTTGAGTTATCGTGGAAATCACAATTTCGGCATCAAAAGATGCCCCATCTCGCCGGCAGACCGTCCACCTCTCAGGTGCATGACCGAAAGTCCCTCTGCTTCGTTCTGAATCGCCCGTTATGATCTGCCGCAGCTCATCGTAGAATGGCCCGCGCCCAATCAGATCAAAAACAGATGTCCCCACCGCACGACGTTTTGATACCCCAAAAACCTTCTCGGCGCCGTGGTTGAACTCTTCAATATTTCCCTGCGAATCAATTGTAATAATGATGTCTGTTGAAGCGTCCAATATCGATTTGATGATCGACTCACGAGCAGTGATGACATTCCACCACTCATTCACCTCTTGATAGCTAATTTCGAGAAGTTGCTCTTGGCGCTTTTGAATCTTCTGAGTTTCAACAATGACCGCTGTAACATCAGCAATAAAACTTTCCCAGGCCGCTGAATTCGATGAAAGCATCGAGCTTAGCCCATGTTTCTGCAGTAGCTTTTCTACCAAAAGCTTCTCGTCCATGTTTTTCGCCTCAATGTAAACGTGCCGACCGAGCGATACCCCCCATCTTCTCGGCTACCTCCCCTCAGTTCAATATTAAGCTTTAGATAAGTGACAGCTAAATGAATCAAATTGATAACATTAAACAATGCTATAACAATTGATGCGTCAAAATGCTCCGGAGCACTAAGTTTCATTCCTCGAAGACGATCGAGCTTCGTAGAGCGACCTTTTCGAAATATAGATCACCTTCTCCACCTCCGCGACGACCTGTCCTTCGACGTCCCGCACTTCAACTCTTGTCGTCCAGTCAAACTTCCCCTCGCGCGCGGCTCGCTCACGAAGATCGGCGACCAACTCTTCTGAAACTTCAAAACGCACAAAACAGTCCGAACGCCCGGGGCGGGCGTAACGAATACTGGCCGCCTTATCCCAGACGACAAAGTCTCGCCCCAGGCGCCGCATCAGCATCACCATCAAGAACGGATCCGTCATCGCAAAAAGCGATCCGCCAAACTGCGTACCGACATAGTTCGAGTTCCATGGCCAAAGACGCAATCGAACTTCCATCGCCCGAATGCCGTCTCCCCAGCCACCTTCAACTTTTTGAATTGATATGCCTGCGCCAATAAAGGGCGGCCAAAAGTTCCAAAAGTAGAGCAGACGACTTTTTATGAATCCCGGCTTTTGCCGACTTTTAGGCTTATCCACCGAGCTCATCACAATCCTTTTTTAATCTCGCGAATCTGCTTGAGGTGAATGCCGTGATGCTGCGCGAGCAGCCACTGCCAACTGAGTGAATTGAACGGTCCAAACCAAGGATGCACCAGATGAGCTTTTGACGTTCGGGAACGACTCGTTTCTAAAACTCTTTTCTCAGCGCCATGGGCCCACGCGCGAAACTCTCGAACCGCTTGCTCCGCGGACAGTTCGCCGAGTGGTTTGACCGCTGCGGTATCAACCTTCGCCTGGGGCGGAACTCTCTCTTCGGCAAGTTCGCCAATCAGCATTTCGATCTTCGAGCCAACAATGACCAGGTGCTCGAGAGCCATCGCCACCGACCAGAAGCGCGAACTGTCTTCGAGACCAATTTGCGGCGGAACCAGCACCCGCTGAGTCAACTCCGTGTCACTCATCCCCAAGAGCTCCGCTTCAATTTTCTCCGTCCAGCGACGAAACAGTCGGGCATTCTCTTGCCAATCAGAACGAGCTGCAATGAATGGACGCACCACATAGGTCATAAAAAGACGATGCGGAGCCGGTATTCCGGCTCCTGGAGGGGCCAGCTGCGGCTCGGAACCAGAGTTTTCATGTCTCATAAATCGACGTCCTTTCAGCGATTTAGTTGCTTTAATATTACGATCGTAATATTGTTTTTGAAGCGAGGTCAAGACCAATGAAGCAGACCACATGGATCAAAGCCGATCTCCCCATCCACTATCACGTGCACCGGCCAACCACGGCACCAAGGGCGATCGCGCTTTTTCTGCACGGCTACACCGACCATGGCGCAAGTTTTTTTCGTCGCCTCTTCCCCAATGGCTGGCCGCACGAACTCCGCGACATCGCTTGGATTGCACCCAATGGCCCGTTTCCAGTTCCCGTCAAAACTCCAATCGGCTGGCGCGAAGCCTACTCATGGTACTTCTACGACATGGAGGCCGAAAAGATGGTCATTCCTCCCGATACCTCCCTCAGCGCAATCGAGGC
>JAEUWE010000203.1 GCA_016791465.1 Pseudobdellovibrionaceae bacterium | reverse complement strand
AAGCGGCGTTGAATTGTGAATTCAGCGCGACAGCCGTTTTGAACCCAAACGCGATCATTGTAGATGCCGTAGTTTTGGCCATAGATACACTGGGTATGTGAAACCTGGCGCGACAAAGAGACACCGCGCACTCCGCGTGGATCGAAGAAGCACTCTGCGTATCGACCGCCGTTTGGACCACAGTAGATCGTTTCGTACTCAGGAGCTGGCGGCGGTGGCTGCGGACCATGACCAGGGCCAGGTCCCCAACCGGGGCCGTAGCCAGGGCCATATCCGGGACCAGGTCCCCATCCCGGGCCATGGCCGGGGCGGCCGGGACGAGCCATCTCAAGTGTCGCGTCGAGATCGTAAGTGCCGAGCTCAGCTGCAGCATCAAAGGTGAGTTCGTCCGTCGCTCCGTCGATTGCGGCGTCCTGTGCTTGGGCCTGCGTGCTCAGTGCCAACACGGTCATTGCGATTGCTGAAAGTGCTAAGAAAAAGCGTTTCATCACTATCTCCATTTCGGAATTTGGTTTCTCAAAGAGCTCCATGCAGACCCGTTGTGCAGTCACCGTGCCGTCGCACGTGGTGTCTAAGTGGCTCCGTGCAATAACGACGTTTTCTTGTTCAATAAAAACGGTAGACTTGAATCCAGCAGCTGGGGTGTGGAATGCGACGATATGTTCGAGTTCTGGGGATGATTCTCATCAGCATGGCATGGCTGAGTGCAGCCTCGGCCGAAAGCATTCTGATCATTGGTGACTCGCTGAGCTGTGGTCCGTTTGGACGAGAGCTGTTTTCAAGATTCAATACCGGCGGCAATCAAGTGACTCTTTACTGTGCTGTTTCGAGCGCACCATCAAACTGGATGACTGGACTTAAACCAACGGGACAGTTTTGCCAGACGATGACGACGGCTTCATCGAATGGTCAGCGGTTGGATTTATGTGGTGGGGCCGGAGAGATGCCGACGCTGTCGGCGGTGCTATCGCAACATAAAGGCGCGCGAATCATCGTAGGCCTTGGTACAAACACTCTTCTTTCGGGTAAGGCTGATGCCAGTTATCGGAAAATGGCGAAAGCCGTCGGCGAATCGGCGGCGTCGTGCGATTGGATTGGGCCACCGCATATGAACCCATCGCAGTCGAAAGGTTTTCCGCCGGGCCGCGTGGCCCAGCTCGAAAAAAATCTGAACGATTTTTATGACTCGCTCGCCACGTCGGTTGGAAGCACCTGTCCTCTGATCGACAGTCGCGAGGCCACGTTCGACGGAACCGCCGGGAATCAAACTGTCGATGGCGTGCATCGCTCAGCCACCGCTGGAAAATTCTGGGTGGATCAAATATGGCCGCAGCTGTCTGAGAAGGGAACGTCGGCGCCGAAGCTACGTTCTGCACCGGTATCGAAATAAGAAGGAGAGAGACAGCTTAAGCGGTCTCTTTCTCAAGACGTTCCGCTATCCAAATCTTCAAAAGTGTTTGGTATCCAATGTCGCCTTTCTTGCGCGCGACTTTTTTTAGCTTAGCCACCATTTCTTTGGGCAGGCGAATGCTTGTTGAAACGCCTGACGCCCTTTTTTCGGGGGTCACTCCAATAGATTTTGATTCATCCCACTCGTTTGGATCATATTTGTAGCCCTTTACTTTCTTTTTCATAGATCCCATCCAGTTATGATTCTAGCCATCGACGAACCGACATCCTCGAAGATCAATCGTAGTTTTCTGCCACCGTCTGTTTTTCCATCTATGCGATAGCGCCTCGGCCCATGTGTCTTCTTGTTGGGCGTAATCACATAGCGATTGAAAAACACCTCTTCAGCCTCTTCTGGACGGATGCGATGTAAGTCGAGATGTTCTTCGTTTTCCTCATCCCAAATGAAGAAGTACCAACGCTTTCCAGTAAGTCCGGACATTCTGATTGTACCTCATTTGTAGCTACGCGTAAAGTGATTGGCTTGACCAGGGCCCTCGGCTTTCAATTCTCTGGCCGGGCACAAGACCCGTTCCAATTATCCTGTCGTATGGCGGGGGCTCCGATCGGTCGGACTTTCTACACTGCGATTGCTGCAGCTCTTGATGTGTTGTCGTCGCATTCGGCGATGAACTCGAAAACTGAGGCAGTGTCGCAAACAGTCGCAAATTGAACGAACACGAATGGCAGTGATAGCCAACTTCGCGAAATGTTTCGTGTTTGAAATCGCAGGAATAAAAATGGCGGAGAGGGAGTTTTGATCCTCCCGTACTCGCCAAGCTATTGAGATCACTGCTATCTCAAGTCTCAGCAATAGCAAAAAGAAGCTCTCAGTAGCACGCATTATCTATTTCCGTAAATTTCGTAAGTGAACAACATTGTCAGCCTGAGCGACCGGGAGTCTGTATCCCAACTTCTCGGTGCCATCTTTAAGTTCAATTCCTGCCTTGCGTAGATAGACGTTTGTTGTCTCCATGTCGGCGTGTCCCACTATCGCCATCACTCGCGCAAGGCTTTCGCCTCTTGCCAGTAGGTTAGTGATAAACGTCGCTCGTAAGTCATGGAAACGAATCTCTGTGATCTGGATTGATTTGCAAAAGCATTTTAACACCTTTGCAGCATCACCCCTAGTCCACTCGGTCGGATGCGGAAGCACAAATTCTTCTGGGCCTATTTTGAGTTTCAACTCTTTGAGAAAACTCGAAAGCTCGCCCGAGATCGGCACAATCCGCATCTTTTGGTTCTTTGTACTGGTGAATCCATTTTTAGAACTCCACGATTTCGAGACGGATATGGTTCCATTCTCAAGATCCACATCGGACCATTTAAGAGCGTAGAGTTCACCGGAACGCATTCCCGTAAAAAGAGCCACAACCCATATTGGATAGAAGCGATGATTCGCTGCTTTGGATTCCGTTAGAAAAATCTCAACCTCTTTATTGGTTAAAACCTTCTTTTCGGTTTCTGGCACCTTTACCATCATTCCGTTACAAGGGTTTCGATCAAGCTTTCCATGATCCACAGCCATCTGAAGAACGCGCTTGATGATCTTTAGAACCCATTTGCGTGTGTGCATTGTGGTTTCTGGGGGAATTACCTCGAAGATTAAAGAGTGAACATCAAGTTTTGTGATGTCCTTTAGCTCTTTGCCCTTGAAGGGTTTGTTCACCCACTTATCAAGCGTCTTCTGATAGCTATAAAGAGTAGAAGGGCGGTAGGTGACCTTCATGATATTAAGACACTCCTCAACCCATTCTTCCCACCTTGGATCGACTTTGGATTCTTTTAAAATCGCAAGCTCGCGCTTTAGCTCGAACTCGATCACCTCGGCCTTGCGAAGTGATTCGATGTTCGTTCGCTTTCGCTGAACCCTTGTTCCTCGGGAATTAAATCCATTCACATAGACTTCA
>JAEUWE010000192.1 GCA_016791465.1 Pseudobdellovibrionaceae bacterium | reverse complement strand
ATTTTCATGCGCTAAAATCAGTCGGAAGGATATCTGACTCCGTACCTCAAGCGCGAGTTTGGCGGAACGGTGTTTGCCAAAGAAAATCTGGATATCGGTAAAGCGACGGTGCTCGTGAATGGTGGAGTCGCTGACCTTGTTTCGTTTGGCAGGCTCTATATTGCAAATCCCGACCTGGTTGATCGCCTGAAGAAGGATGCACCGCTCAATTCGCCGGATCCCAGCACATTCTATGGTCCCGATGCAAAAGGGTACACCGACTATCCACGACTATCGTGACGGCTTGGTTTTCCACAGCGGTTTCGATTTGAGCGTCTTTTTGTAGATCGGGCAGTCTTCGTCATGAGCGTGCGGTAGAACTCCGATGCTCATGAGGAACTCGTTTACGATCTCGCCGCCGGTAAACTTAAACGTCTTTTTAAAAAGTTTCACCCACTCGTCTTTGCTGAGTGGGTGATGCACTTCGATCCATTTTTCAAAAGATCCATGTTCCTTTTGAATCTCGAGAAGAGTCTTCGCATTCTCGATGGCCGCGTTGATCTTGAGACGATTCCGGATAATCCCGGCATCCGCCATCAGACGTTTGCGATCTTTCACGGTATAGGCGGCAATCTTTTTAATGTTAAATCCGCTGTAGGCTTTTCGAAACCCATCTTGTTTTTTGAGAATCGTTTCCCAGCTTAATCCTGCTTGATTGATCTCAAGCAAGAGCCGTCCAAAGAGCTCGTTGTCATCGTGAATCGGAAATCCGTACTCGTTATCGTGATAGGCCTTGTGGAGCGGGAGCGAGGCCTTTGTGAAAACGCGGAGGGCTTTGCAGTAAGACATCGGAGTTCCTCGCGTGTTCGTTAGTCAAACCAAGAGAGTTGAACGCGACCAAAAGTAACAAGTGCATAATATGGATCTGTGAACGCTGGATCGGTCGATTGTTTCTTTTTAAGGTATTCGACCAGCTGCTTTCGATTCATATTTCGGAGCCCGGCCTTCTCGAGCTCTTGGTAAAGAGCCTTACTGCTCGCATCGGCCCGCAAGTCGTTCATGTATCCGTTCACGACACTTCGAAACTTAATCAGACTAAGAACGTGAAGAGGGACCGGAAAATTCTCCATTTTTGCCGCTTTAAACTCGTCTTCGCAGTGGGATGAGGCTTGAAGATAATTATAGAACTGGCGAATTTCATTTTCATCAGTCTCTGGTGGTGGAGAAGTGAACTTTCGGTCAGAGCATGCGGCGACCGTGGGATCATTAAAACAGGTGTAGCTTGTTTTGAGAGTTTGAATGTAGTCGGTGCACCAAAGACGCCGGATATAGCCTTTGCAGCGGGGGTCTTCTTTTTTTCGGTCGACAACGATGGTTCCCGTTTTGTCGGCAAAGACGGTCTTTCCGTCGGCCTTTTGGCAGATTGTTGGATTCCGTTTGGCAACCGCAGAGAAGTTTTCGAGCAGTTTAGCAAAGGCATCCTTGTTTGGTGCTTCAAGCTCACTCTTCTTCAGCGGTGGAACATTCTTACAGGCTTCGCCATACTGAGCTTTCTCGGGCTTTATCTTGTCCGTCGCGGCGATGACCTTTCGTGCTTCTTTCGAAATTTCGTCAGAAAGTCGATAGGCTGTGTCAATATACTGCGCCGTTAGAATTGAATTGCGATCGGGGCCTTTGTACGAGAAGCCAAAGTACGTAGGCTCTCCGGCAAACACGTCGGTCCAGGCAATGTATTGTTCTTTTCCGGGCTTCTTTCCGGTGAATTCGTCAGCAACTCCACCGGAATCTTTCCCGACAGCAAGGTATCCAGCTGCCCCCGAGTAGCAACCAATCATGAGCACTCGAGAGGGTGTGTACGTAACGCCCTCTTTCTTGAGTTCGTCCATAACCTGTTTGGCGGCAACCACATCAATGCGATTGTTATTGCGATCGCCCCAAAAGGCATCGCCGCTGGAGTGGCCCGTTAAGACAATATCGGACTTGCAAAGGCTTCGGTCTTTTAGACAAAGCGCTTTCATTTGTGCCTTCAATTCTTTTGCGCCTTTATCTCCGCCTTCTTTAATTGAGATAACGTGAACGGCGCCCTTGCTTCGCAAGGCCTTGTACTCTGCCGTGGCTTCGTATGAGGCATTGCTCTTCGGCGCAAAATTCCAAACAACGGTGCTGCCCGCAGCGACGGAGGCCTGAATCCACAGCAGTATTGTCAGTAATGTAGTTTTCATTTTAGACGAGCCTTGAGCGCTCTTAGCTTTGACTCTTCGATCTCGGAATACTCAATCCGAAGAGCGGCGATGGGCTTGTTGCGGACTCTAATAACAAAGAGATCCTTCTCGAGTTCATCGCGTGTCTCAAAGGTCTCTTCAAGGCCGACCTCTTTGAGAATTCGGTCTCGAATTTCTGGTTCAAGAACGGGTGCATTGGACGTGGTAATGTAGCCTGCATTGCGCTTTGTCCAGAACTCACTCGGAATCTTCTGAACAGCGGCGTTCTTTGAGTAGATCTCGATTTGTATAGGATCTTCGTCGGCGAGGCAGGTGGAGGCCAGTAGGAGTATTCCAAAGATGTATTTGCTCATGAAGCTATGATAGGGGGCCCGTGGGGAAGGTGACAAGCGCCCCCTCCCCAAAGGTCTGTTCGTTTGTCCTTAAGAAAGGGTCCTCGCGATAAAGCAGACCGCGCGTTTTACGAAATCATGATCGAGATCTGAGCTGCTCTGGAACAGCTCTCGCATTTGGTTTGTCGAAGTGACTTCGCTCTCAATGCTCGCCGTCGGCCTGCTGCATCTTCTTTAAGACCACGGCGATGGTCTCTGCGTCGACATGGGCACGCTTCATCAGCATCTTCGCTCGACTAAAATCGTCGGCATCGATCGCTTCAAAAAACTCCTCGACCTTATTGATTTCCGCAAGCCGTTCAAGCACCAGCGTGCCCTCAAAATCATGTTCTTCCATGCGGGTCCTTTCGTGGGGTCTGTCTAGACAGAGCTTCTCTGTTGGTCAGCTTTAATCTTGGCCTTTAGGTTGTCGAACCTTACTGGGTTTCCGGCGAGTTGACGTTTGATAATAGGGCCGAGTTGAGTCGGACGCAGTTTCCGACCGGTCGTGACGAAGAGAATAAACGGAGCGTTCGCATCAGACAGGTGTTTTAAGAAATAACTGAGGACTCTCCGCGAATCACCAGGCTCGATGACGACAGCCCGACTATCGAGAAGAGGCACAAGCTCGCGATTAAGAATCGCACTTGTCTTTGGTTCAGTCGATAGAACCAATACAATACGGATGCAGTTATACCGGCAATAGAGGCGAACCGCCAATTTTGAGAGTTGAGTTTGAACTACGAGAAACAAGATGAGCGGAGAAAAGAGCGTGATAACTGGAACGAAGATGAGAACCGATATTCCCGAAAGAAATGCTGACGGCAGAAGCGATCGGGTCGTTGTCCTCTCTCGCATTTCTTTCATTTTCTTCTCCGCTGCTACCGATTGAAAATTTGAGATTTCAGTTCATCGGTTTCAGTTGCGAATAGTCTTGGAATACTGAAGTCAACAGGACTCTCAAGCCCTTCGCCAGGGAAGGTGACTTCATGGATAATGAAGACCAAGAGCAGCCTTTAGTGAATTGAAAGGACCGATAAACGAGCCAGTCCTCACTCTATTTCTCTTGGACTAAAGTTCCTTCACCATAAAGAACTTCATGCCATCGCGCGGGTAGTTCTTTTGTGTCCATTGAACCGAGTAGCCATGTTTTTCATAAAACGGTCGGGCCTGAAAGTTCAGGGTGTCGAGGAGAACGAACCGGCATCCTCGCACTTTTGCAGCATTCTCAAGAGCGACAAGAATCTTTGAGCCCAAATCCTGACCGCGGTTGGACTCTGCAACCCAGAGATTGTCGAGAAGTAGCCAAAGGCCAAAAGTCTTGCCAGCCGCGCCTGCGACCAGTTCACCGTCGTCATCTGTGACTTTAACCGCGATAGGTTTCTTCTCTGTGACTTCCCATCGAGCAAGATTGAACTCTTCAATTCTCTTCTCGAAGAAATCAGCAATACTTTGATCGGGCGACTCAATGACTTCGACTTTCATATGTTCGCTTTCGTTTGTACTTCGTGCACTCTATAAACCTAACCTGAAATCTTCTAAAGGGACAAATGCAAGCCACGCTTTCGCTCATTAAACGTGCTCTCAAGGGCGAGCATCACGACTATACCAGTGGTCGGATCTCTGAGGCCGTCATTTTGCTCGCCATCCCGATGATTTTAGAAATTGGTCTAGAGAGCGTATTCGCCGTGGTCGATATGTTCTTTGTGAGCGGCCTTGGGCAAAATGCCATTGCGACCGTGGGACTGACGGAGTCCGTGATCACGCTTGTCTACTCCATCGCGATTGGTGTCAGTACCGCAGCAACGGCCATCGTTGCACGGCGCATTGGTGAGAAGAATCCAGAGGCAGCGGCGCGGGCGGGGGCGCAGTCGATTCTTTTGTCGATCGCGCTTTCGATTGTGATGGGAGCGCTTGGGTTCATATTCGCAGGCGACATTCTGCGGCTGATGGGGGCGCAAGAGGATGTGATTCGCGATGGCACTCCGTTTGCGCGGATCATGTTGACTGGGTGTGCGCCGATCTTACTCCTCTTTTTGATCAACGGTATTTTCCGTGGCGCCGGTGATGCGGCGATGGCGATGAAGAGTCTCTGGATCGCTAGCGGCGTGAACATCGTTCTTTGCCCGATTCTGATTCACTACTTTGGATTGACGGGGGCGGCGATTGCAACCGTTCTGGGTCGAAGCACCGGGGTCGTTTATCAGTGCTATCACCTCTTTAAAGGTGACGGCAGCCTGCGTCTGCGGCGAGCCGACTTTCATTTGGATCTTCCCATTATGAAGTCTCTGACCGAAGTCGCGTGGCCCGCATCGATTCAGTTTTTGATCGGTAGTGGAAGTTGGATTGTCCTCACGCGCCTGATTGCCGAGACCGGAGGCACAGCCGCTTCCGCTGGCTACCAGATCGCATTTCGAAACTTCGTGTTCTTTATTCTGCCCGCTTGGGGATTGAGCAACGCCGCCGCGACTTTGGTTGGACAAAATCTCGGGGCGAAACGATTCGATCGCGCCGAGGAAAGCGTGATGGTGACGGCTAAGTTCAGCGCCATCTTCATGGCGGCAGTGACGATCTTTCTCGTGGCTCTGGCGCGCCCCATCGTCGGAATCTTTACTCATGACGAAGCCGTTCTCGCCTATGGCGTTGAGGGCTTACGCATCATCGCCTCTGGATTTATTTTCTATGGTGTGTCGATGGTCTTCACCCAAGCACTCAATGGTGCAGGGGACACCAAAACTCCAACTCGATTGAACTTCTTCTGCTTTTGGGTTTTCCAAACTCCACTGGCCTATCTGCTCGTGAAGCACACGAGCATGGGTACAGCAGGAGTGATGACTGCGATTCCGATTGCCTATGCGTTGATGACCGCTGTTGCTTGGTATGTCTTCAGAAAGGGCAAGTGGCGCGACGTGAAAGTGTGATTCGGTCGGGAGTGATGTTTAAAGCAATTGCTAAGCTATTCTCTCAGAGTCGAACGGTCGGCGCGGATGCGGCGAAATATTGCACCGTCATCGCTGATGGAGCGACCGCATCCCGGCAGAACGAGATATTTCAAGATGGAATTCACCTCGAAAGCGGAAGTGTTATCCCATGGAGTCGCACTCGAGCCGCCTTACTTGGTAGCGACCTGCTCTCGAAAGATCAGAGAAACGGCTATCCCGTTTATGTTCTAAAAGAGAAGGTGCGCGTCGGTCCGTATCTGATTCCGAAATTCTTTTTTTATGAGTCATCGGAAGATGAAAATTGGATCGTCGAGGCCTGGCATTTCGAATTCACAGAGTTTTCCCCAGCGCAGACATCTGACGAAATCAAAGCGCATCTTTCGCCGATGTCGAACCAAGAATGGACCTGGTTTCGAGATTCGCCCTTTGATTGCCTGATCTACAACACAGGCTTTCAATTTAAACTTGCGGACTACTCTGGGGTTTGGGGTGGAACGGTAACGCTTGAGTCAAAGCGCTACTGGTCGATCATGCGGTCGATTCACCCGATGACTCTTAGACTTAGCCTTTCAAAAGTGGCCCCAGTGAAAGTGGAATCAGGATCAACTCGCTATGTGCCATTTGGTCTTGAGGGGAAGTTTCAAAAGTTCCCGACCCCAGAAAAGCTCTCGGACCATGGCCTTTCGTTTTGGACTGATGAGCCGAATCAGCTTCAAGGAATCTCGTGCTTTGATACCAGCATCTATTGGAGCACAGGCGACTTCGTCGATATTCAACTTGCGAAAGAGCTCATCGATGGCGAACGCGGCTCCCCAGACTATGAGGTACATATCCTCAGTATCAGTTTAGCTGACTCGCGAAAGGTTATTCTGAGCTTCAACGAAATCGGCCCGCTCGATCTCTCTTCTGTCTCGCAGCTGTATGGAGTTCGGGTTTAGGCTATTCGTTCTGTCGGTCTTGGATCTCGCCCGACTTAATGATTGTGAAACATTTCATTTACATGCAATCGAATTGAGACGAGCCACATTGTTAAAAAATAGTCAGCATCAGCCACATTTACGGTGTTGAGATTTTTTCTCCAAACTCTAATTGCGCCGTCTGAAGTTCCGATAAAGAAGCCACTTGTAAATTGCCGAGGGAGGTTTTGCGTGAACAGAGATCACCATCCAGATTGGTACTATCCGATTCAAGGTATGCGTACTTTAATTCTAGGAACATTTCCGCCCCACAAAGACAAGCGTCACATCGAGTTTTACTATCCAAACAAACAAAATCGCTTCTGGAGTGTCTTTGCCGAAGTGGCCGGGAAAAGACTCTCAAAAAATGCAGATTCAGATGCCGTGAACGAGCGGAAGCAATTGATGAAACTGATGTCGGTGGGAGTGCAGAATCTTGGGAAAACAATCGGAAGAAAGGGAAAGAGTTCGCTCGACCGAGATATCAGTATTCTAGAGTTTCAAAACATCGTCGAAATCATCGATACAAACGATACATTGAAGGTGATCCATCTGACCGGATACTCGGGGCCCTCAAGTACGTATCACTCATTTATTCGGTACTTAGATGACAACGGAATTGCTCACACGCTCCCAGAAAAGATCGAGGTGGGCCAGACATTCACAGTCGAGCGAAACAGACCGATCAAGTGCATTCTCGGAAACTCGACGTCTCGAGCGGCACGACGTGTGAGCTTTGAGGAGCTCGTTGAACAGTTCAAGCGCGCAATGGTCGACGAGCATCGTTAAAGGTTCGACAGGAGGATGTGTGTTTTCCCAGGTCGAGAAGTGCCCTTAGGCGACTCACTGTCGAACTTGTAGTCAGTTCGTCCATGCCCAGCTCAACGAGATTCAAATGGAGTCGGCCCGAATATGGCTTATTTCGACTGGGCTTGAGGAGTCCCCAATAGGTGATGGGAATGAATCTCTTATGAATCAGGGCAGGGCTTGGCATTTTCTACGGCCGGTTAGATCCTTCGTGCTGGGACTTTTGGCGCTGCTTGTTTTGGCTCCGTCTGCAGAAGCCGACTTTCAGACGGCGGCGAAATACAAAATTGAAACCTATTTTTTAACGGACCTCTTGAATAGAGTCATAAGCCATTCACAGCTCGCCCATTGCCGACATGAACTTGCGACTACATTTCCTTTGCCGCTCTATCCGTGCAATCGTGCGACAGAGGCTTTCCGCAAGGCTCTTGACTTTGAGGCCAACACATTTGGATTTTTGACCTTTGCTTCTGAGGCTCGTGCGCTCGTTGGGTCACCCAAAGTTTTGAGATATATCGAGGATCTTTCGAGGTTTCTCCGAATCGATCAGACGGACATTGTGGGCGTAGCGCCGACGCTTCCGGGAGGTCTGTGGAATTGGACTCTGGCGCATCCTGCTTGCGGAGGTTCTCCGGTTCGCGCGCTTCAGCTCATCGCGATTCTTTTCCAAGATCCGAAGGCCGCGGGTTACATCACTCTCTTGGAGAAGACAGGGAATCGAGAAAATCTGCAGCAAAGTGTA
>JAEUWE010000186.1 GCA_016791465.1 Pseudobdellovibrionaceae bacterium | reverse complement strand
TTTGGACAGATGATTCCAGCCGATAAATCGGGCGAGTTCTTTGGCTTCTTCAATATGCTCGGACGATTCTCATCGATTCTTGGACCGACACTCATTGCGATCACAAGTTTGATTTCAACAAGCCCTCGCCTCTCGCTCATTAGCCTTCTCATTCTTTTCGCTACTGGCGGCTACCTTCTGAGCCGTGTTCCATTTCCAGAGGAGCGCAGATGAACGTCACGCAAACTCGCGCCGAACAGCTGCTCAAAAAACTCGTCAACCAGCCGTCACCAACAGCCGTGCAGAATCAAGTTCGCGAGACCCACGCGATCATCGCCAACGAACTTCAACAGCTTGGCTTTCAGATCAATTGGCACCGCGACCCGAGCGGAAAAACCGATGATCTTTTGATTGCAGAAAAGCCTTCGCCAACTCGAAAAAATGACTTTGTCACTTTTGTTTCTCATATCGACACCGTTCTCTCGGTGAACGATGCCGGTCCCTACCGAGAAGGCCATAGTCAGATCGACAATCAAGCTCCCGTTCGCCTCGCCCACGGCGCTGGAATCATCGACAATAAAGGTGGGCTCGTCGTTCTGATTGAGAGCCTTCGTGAATACTTAAGTGAAACTCACGAACCTCCAATCGGACTTCGCGTTGTTTCATCTCCCGACGAAGAAACCGGTTCGACGGCTTGGCACCGTCTCTACCAAGACATCGGCACAAAGTCGGTTGCGGTCCTTGGTTTTGAACCCGCTCTCGAGGACGGCTCCATCATCACTAGCCGCCGCGGCAACCGCTGGTACAACATTCACATCCAAGGCATTGAGGCCCATGCGGGCCGCTGTCGTGGCGAAGAACTCAACGCCGCACACGAAGCGGCCACTCTCATCACATCGCTCGTGAACGAGGTGCAGAAGCTGAAGAAACAACAGGGCACTCCACCTGGCGAAGGGCTCTCGCTTCATGTCGGTCATATCGAAGGCGGTCGAGGCAAACACAATATCGTCTGCGGTGAAGTCCATATTAAGCTCGACACACGTTTCTCAAGCTTCCATGAGCGCGATCTCATTCACCACCTCGTGATCGACACGCTCGCCAAAATCAATCGTTCGACTTTTGAAATTGTTGACGACTGCCCCCCATTCGACAGCGACGCTCAATACGGCGATGTCATCACACAGTTACTGGTCACTTTGAGTGAGTCGGAGGGCCGCAGCATTCAGGCCGTCAAAGCGGGCGGCGCGGGAGACGTCAACCACATGTCGCGACCAGGGCTCTTCATTATGGATGGCCTTGGGCCAGTCGGTGGCCGCATGCATACTGTCGAAGAATACATCGAGCTTGAAAGCCTCGGCACCCGCATTACAGCACTCAGCCGATGGTATCCAGCGCTCTTCGCCAAGCTCTAACTATCGGCGCGAGACGAAAACCAAAGCCACCATCACAAGTCCCGCTCCCAGCCACTGACTTGGCTCAAGATGCTCACCCAGAAGCAAAAGCCCAACCGCGACACCAGAAATCGGCTCTGACATCGAAAGCAGAGAGGCCTCCCAGCTTCGAATTTTAAGTAGTCCCGATAAAAATAAAGACATCGCGAGGACCGAACAGACAAACGAAACACCGACAAGATCCCAACTTGAAAGTCTTGCGACTTCATACACGCGTTCAAGAGACCGAAAGTGTAATGTGAACAGCGCAACACCGGCGCCAAGCTGAATCCAGAATGTCGAAACCCACGGATCGGTGTTTTTCAAAAGCTTCGCTGAAAGCAAGATGTAGAGCGAATAAAAAAAGGCCGACAGAAGCCCAAAAAGAACACCGATTTTGACAGACCCGGCTGAGGCCAGTACATCCGACCCGACAAGAAGAATCATGCCGAGAAAAGCCAATGGCAGAGCGGGAAGCCGATGTCGATTGATGTGCTCACGCAAAAAAACGACGCCACCCAAGGTCACAAGCACCGGATACAGATAGAGAAGGATCACCGTCAGCGACGCCGAAATCGTCTGCAGCGCCATAAAATAGAAACTTGAAAATACGGCATAACCGAGCACGCCAAGAGAAAAACACACAAGCGACGTTCGCGCTCCGCGATAGAGTGTCGTCACGGACCGACTGCGGACACTCACAATCAAACCCATCATAAGCGCCGCCAGAAGATAGCGAAGCGCCAAGAACTCACCAGGAGTAATTCCGCTCGCCAGCGCCCGCTTGCCAAAAAAACCTAAGAATCCAAAACAAAATCCCGAGGCCAGAACCTCAGCAATCCCGATCCATCTTTGCTCGTCGCGCACGTGTAACTTTCTTTCTTACAGTTTTGGCTCGAACCCGTTTTGCCCGCTCTTTGGATGCCGGTGCGGTCATCGCGCTCTCTGCGAAGGCCACATCAGAAGATTCTTCGCTCACATCGAACTGCGGGAGCGTCGGCCGACCCGTCGCTCGCTTTTGACTAACGCGCGCCTTCTTTTTTAGCTTCTCAAGTAGCACACCGTGCGGCACCTGGACCTGTTTGGGTGTGTCGTCACGACCTTGCATTGGCCGCGGCCACCAAGCTTTAGTCCTGGCCCAGCGATACCAAACATAGACCAGGACTCCCACGATCATCGGATTCACATCGCGCAAGAAGCCCGGAACAATCGCTCGACCGGCGACGTAGAACATCAACGCAACAACGGCGACAAACTTAAAAAAGCCGAATGGAGGATTCACTTCTCCATTGGGCCACTAGCTCCATCCCTTGCCAAGAACTCTTCAAGCTCACGACCTTTGGCCATCAACTCGAAACGCCGAAATGCCGATATGGGATCAGCATGAAAACGTCTAAAACACCATCGTCGCACGATTCGATGTCCCACATCCTGCAAAGCTTCGTGAACCGCGCGTCCACCGTGGTTTTTGGAAAAGATCGAGAGATCCAGTTGGCGCTGACGTGCATCCTGGCCAGAGGACACCTCCTGATCGAAGATGTCCCAGGCGTTGGCAAAACCACTCTCGTCAAAACAATTGCGCATCTTCTTTCGCTTCCCGTCACACGCGTGCAGTTCACAAACGATATGCTTCCATCTGATCTCATCGGCGGTCGTATCTTTGATCCACGGACAGGAGAGTTCAAGGTCGTCAAAGGTCCGCTCTTTTCACCATTCGTTCTGGCTGACGAGCTCAACCGCGCAACTCCAAAAACCCAATCGGCCTGTCTCCAAGCAATGGAAGAGCGACAGATTTCAATCGACGGTGAAACGCTTTCGCTTCCAAATCCATTCTTCGTTATTGCGACACAGAACCCGCGGCAGCAAGTCGGCACCTACCCGCTTCCCGAGTCACAACTCGATCGCTTCCTTATGCGGATTGGCCTTGGCTATCCCGACCAAGAGGCCGAGAAAAAACTCCTGCGCGAAGGGCTCACCGAAGGCGGACCAAACGATCGCATTGAAAAACTCGATCCCATTTTCGACAGCACATCGTTGATCCATCATCAACAGGCCGTCGATCAAGTTCATCTCTCCGATGCAATCATTCAATACATCCACGCCATCGCAGCCAAAACTCGTGGTTCCGGTGTTATGGGCGAAGGCCTCTCTCCTCGCGGATCTCTCGCGCTTGCACGCTCAGCGCGAGCATGGGCCTACCTGATGGGACGCAACATGACTTTGCCCGAAGACGTTCAGGCGATTGCTGTTCCGGTTCTCTCGCATCGGCTCAATCCGACAGAAGATCCGACTGGCGAAACGGGCCGCCGAAAGGCTGAAGATGTTTTGGCGCAAGTTCAAGCCATCTAACGCCAACGCCGCCTCCCGCCCTCGGCAACGCGGCTTTCGCCATCGTTATGGCCGCGTCTACATTATCCCAACCAAATTTGGTGCACTTTTTATCAGCGGTTCAATCCTCATGCTTCTCATCGGCGCCGCTTACCAAAACAACCTCGTCAACTTGCTTGGCTTCTTCATGCTCGCGCTGATGTTTACTGCGATGATTTCAACCCACAACAATATCAATAAACTCACACTCAAGAACGTCGAAGCCGTTCATGGTTTTGCCGACAATACCTTTGCTGTTGCCGCCGTCGTTTTTAACGACGACAAGTCGGCCAAACTCAATTGCGAGTTCTCAATTCGCGGCTACAAAAAAGAAGCGCAATACGATGCCCGTCGGCCGATATCACCACAGACCGACAGTCGTCTGCTTGCAAGTTTCCACGCTCCAGGTCGCGGAGTTCACGAGCTCTCTCTCTTTGTACTCTCGACAACTGCACCATTTGGACTCTTCAAGGCCTGGCAGTACCAACCAAGCCAAGCGCATGCGGTGATTTATCCTGCGCGACGCGGTCAATTGGCGTGGCAGAAAACAGGAGACGCCTCTGGCGATGGATTGAAAAGGTCGACAGGGGCCGAAGAGTTCTCAGAACACCGTGCCTACCGGGATGGCGACAGTCTCAAGCGAATCGACTGGAAACTCTACGCAAAAGGCCGCGGTCTCCTGACCAAACAGTACGATGAAGCAGCACAGACGACTCTCTTTTTTGACTTCTCATCTCTTCCCGGGAGTGAGGCCAGCACCGAGATCAAGCTCCAGCAACTCTCACAGTGGATTGATATCGCATCAAAGAAAAATGAGACCTTTACGCTCAAGCTGCCACATCGAACACTGGGACCCAATCGTGGGGTTAGCTTTGCCCATCAAGCCTGGGCCGAACTCGCTCAGTTCAAATCGGAAAAACACACATGAGCATTCAAGCCCGCGCCGACATGGAGCTCTGGGATCGCCCCTTTCAGTCGCTTCTTCTTGGTGTTCTCGCAATCAATATCGCCGCACACGTCACCAACATCCCGGTCTGGACCCTGATCGCGTCAATCGCCGCACTCACCTGGAAGCTGGGCCATCTCTATCGCGGCCTTAAACTTCCACCCCGCTGGGCCTTGTTTCTGACCGGAGCCGCAGCGTCAGCTGGAATCGCGATCGAGTATGATACGCTCTTCGGATACGAAGCTGCGACTCCGCTGCTTGTCTTTCTCGCGTCGCTCAAGACTCTTGAGACCAATAAAGATCGCGATGC
>JAEUWE010000109.1 GCA_016791465.1 Pseudobdellovibrionaceae bacterium | reverse complement strand
CGCTTCGCCTTCGGTGAGCAAATCGCCATTCTGGTTGTGAATCGTGTTTTCAATTTTAATGATGGGCTTGTCCTCGCGCACGTTCACAATCTTCAATTGTGCGGTCACGGTGTCGCCGATGTAACACGGGGCCTTGTAACGCGTCTCTTGGCTCACGATGATTGTTCCTGGCCCTGGGAGCTGCATACCCGCAAGTTTTGAGAATGTCGACGAAACCAACATCCCATGGGCAATTCGACGCTTGAATCGTGTCTTCGCCGCATATTCATCATCGAGATGTACGGGATTGCTATCGCCTGAAAGTTCCGCGAAACGCCGAACCATGTCGTCAGTGATTGTCAGTGTCAGGCTCGCCGTTTCACCGACTTTAGGCATTCGTTTCACTGCGGTTTCACCCATCTCGCTCTCTCCCTTTTTACAACTTGCGATCAGAAATTATTTTTTTTGCCCGCGAATAGTTTTCCGGCGCCACGTAGATGCGTTCAATCATACGGGTCTCTTCGTACTGTTGAAATACTCGCGTCACTTTTTCAATCGGCACTGGTTTTTCTCGAGTATCGTAATCGTCGACAACGAAGATTGGAAATGCCTCTTGATCCTGTGTCGCGTGATACTTCGAAAGACGCGTTGCCGAGCTCGAGTGGATCGTCGAAATCCCCTCGCCATCGAGAGCCGCACAAATTTTTGCAGGCCTTACGGAAGCCTCGGTCGCGTGCACCTCTGACAACATTCGGAATGGACGACGAGTTGCAATTCGCTTGGCCCATTCGTTCGATTGCGTTGCCAGATGCTCATAGAGAGAAAAATCCGAACAGCGCAAATACTCATCGATATGGGACGGCAAATAGTAAGTACAATCCTTAGAGTCGAGATAGCGCTGAAGCATCTCTTCAAAAATGATGCTCTTGTGATGGAAGTAGACCATCAGATACATGTGATGGCGCGAGATCAGGAAATCATCGAAGGTATAGAGCGCACGACGATTCAGCGCCAAGTGCACCTTGCCCTTGGACTCATGAAACGTGAGGTTGCCAATCAACCATTCAAGCTCCACTCGCCCATAGTTCGTCCCGCAAAAATAGGCGTCGCGCTCGAGGTAATCCATTCGATCGACGTCCATCTCTGAACTGACCACTTGCGATAGAATGGGCCGAAAATCCAAACCCTGGTCGATAAAGAAATCATCCGGAGCCTTGAGACCGCGATCAATAAGACAGGCGATGTGATGACCAGTCAGATCTTTAAACGACTTCGCGATACATTTTGAGAGCGCCGAGTCGGTCACCATCTTGATGGTATAGTCCTCGTGGGTCGCCGTCCGCTTAGGGTCAACAGCATAGCCACGTTCGCGACTGGAATAGACACCGACATTCAGCGTGTCGACTCTTGGCATAACCACTTCGGTGGTGTGCGAGAGCGGTCCATGCCCGGTATCATGCAAGAGCGCTCCAAGGCGCACGACCTGCCTCAACCGCGTCCGCGTCGCCTCATTTGAAAACTTAAACGAGCGAAAAATCGAATCAAATGCGAGCCCCGCCAAATGCATGACTCCGACCGAATGCAAGAAGCGCGTGTGTGTTGCGCCGGGAAAGCTGTACTCAGCAAATCCAAGCTGCTTGATTTGGCGCAGGCGCTGGAACTCCGGCGTCTCAAGGACGGCCTCTTCCGCATCGCTCAACGCAATGGAACCATGTATCGGATCTTTGATTTCCATGCCCAGTGTTCTCGAGGACAAACGACCGTCTGTAAACAAAAAACACAGCCTGCGTCATGCCTGGTCTTTGCGCATCACTTGGAGGTGAATAAGCTTGAACATCGTCAGGAGGACTCATGCTTAAATTTGCACTCACTGCCCTTATTCTTGCCACCTCACTCTACGCTCCGAGCTCAATGTCAGCCGCGGCTTCCGCCCCAGTTTCAACCTACGGTATGAAGGTGCCGCCAGCCCTGAGCTCGCGCGTCGTTATCCCGCTCCCCGTTAAAATCGTTCTGGACCGCGACTTCCGTTCACGTTACCCGCTTGCGGCTCCAGTTAAACTCGATGTGCTCAAAGCCAGCATTGATATTTACGATGTCTTTCAAGTTCCAAATGGCTTCGGAGGCTATGACACTCGGCATTACTTCCGCATCGTCGCCATCCACGACAACGGCGCCAAAGTGCTCGTCGAATCGAGCCTGATTGAGCGCAGCGACTTCGAGCCCAATCAAGACCCGATTCTCGTCGAGAACTTCCGCGTCATCGGCTGGGCACCTTGACCAAATCGGCTGTTCTCGTGATTTGATGTGCGGCGGATTCCACCCCGTCTCAAACGCCAAATCTGGAGGACACTGTGGACGTAACGCACACCCATAAACAGGGCCATGAAGCATCCCGCGAGCTGGCTCCCATCAGTCACCTGCACGCCGACGTCATTTACTTCGATCTCTTAAAACGCATTCTCAATCACGGTGCCGAGAAGGCCGATCGCACTGGCACCGGTACGCTCAGTGTATTTGGTCATCAGATGCGCTTCGATCTCTCGCTTGGATTTCCACTGCTCACGACTAAAAAATGTCACACGCGCTCCATCATTCACGAGCTCCTTTGGTTCTTAAAGGGCGACACCAACGTGCAGTACTTACGCGACAACAAAGTCAGCATTTGGGATGAGTGGGCCGATGAGAACGGCGACCTCGGCCCTGTCTACGGAAAACAATGGCGCGCCTGGGAAACCGCCGATGGTCGCACCATCGACCAAATCGCGGGCGTCATCGAGCAAATCACAAAGAACCCTGACTCTCGCCGTCACCTCGTTGTTGCTTTCAACCCCGGCGATGTCGACAAGATGGCACTGCCACCTTGCCATGCGTTCTTTCAGTTCTACGTCGCTGGCGGGAAACTCTCCTGCCAGCTCTATCAACGAAGCGCTGATGTGTTTCTTGGTGTTCCATTCAATATCGCCAGCTACGCACTGCTCACAATGATGGTGGCACAAGTCACAGGTCTCAAACCCGGCGAGTTCATCCACACGCTCGGCGATGCACACTTGTATATGAATCATCTTGAGCAAACCGAGCTGCAGCTGACTCGCGAACCACGCGCGATGCCGCACATGAAACTCAACCCCGACGTCAAATCCGTGTTTGATTTCAAATTCGAAGATTTTGAGCTGGTCGGCTACGATCCACATCCGGCGATCAAAGCTGAGGTTGCCGTATGATTCTGTCCGCGATCGCCGCGATGGCCTCCAATCGCACCATCGGCCGCGATGGCGGACTGCCTTGGAGAATACCCGAAGATTTTCGATTCTTTAAAGACATGACGGCTGGTCACATCATGATCATGGGGAGAAAAACGTTTGAGTCTCTCCCCGGTCTTTTGCCCGATCGATTCCACATCGTCATCACACGCAAAGAGAACTACGAATCCCCCTTTGAAGATAAGGGCGAAATTCCAAGCGTGCTGATCGTTTCAGATGTCGAAGAAGCGCTTGCTGCTGCCGAGGCCATTCTTGAAGAAGAGCCCGAGTGGGGCGAGGAAGTGTTCAATATTGGTGGAGCCGAAATATACACCGCAATGCTGCCCTACACCGACCGCCTTTATCTCACGGAGATCGAAGCGACCGTCGAGGGCGATGCACACTTCCCGCGCTGGCACGCCGAGGACTTTCATGAGGTCTCGCGCCGCGCCGGCACCACCGCCGGCACAAACGACATCCCCCACTTCGAATTCGTCACCTACGAACGGACGAAGTAGGATTCGCGCTTAAAGCGCAGGAGCAAAAAGATCGCGGCAAATCATGCCGGTCATTTTCTTAAAGGCCGAATTGGCTGGCTCAAGACCGCGACTTCGCGCCTCAAGTACAGGATTGGCGCCGTACTTAGCAAAGGCCGCTTTGGCTTCAGCAAACGCCTTCAGGTGGCGCTTGCGAAGTTCAGCGAGACCCGTTTCATCAAGGATCTTCTGCACAACACCTTCGGCGATCAACGCATCAAAAGCCTTCTCGTGCGCAATCAACATATTGTCGGGATTGGCCGTATAGCGCCACGCTTTGACCCACGAGCCAACAAAGCTGCGCGTTTCAATGTAAAGGCGAGTGAGATTGATCAAGCCATCGACAATCGCGTAGCGAACGATCGACCAGATCCACTTCATGCGCTGAGTTTTCGTCGGCGTGATCAACTCAAATGACTTCAAAAAGTCATCCATCTGTACGCCCTTCATATTGGCAACGTAAGTCTGCAGCTGTTTGAACATCGTCTTGCTCTCAAAGCGGACGCGATGGCCGGTGATCTTTTCGATGGCCTCGCGCCAATCGCCAAGGCGCATCCGCATCTCCTGCTTGCGAAGATCTTTGTCGACTTCAAACGCGACCCATCCATCCTTTGTCGGAACGCGCGGAATTAAACCCTCAGTCAGCTTATCAATCACCTGCGTCACAAAATAGGCGCGGCCGATCTCATCAACCGACAATCGATGCAGCGGCAGACCTGGAACTAGTTTCTTGTGAACCATCGCCACATCAATGCGTGTCTCGACCGAACCATTGTTCGAATACACGTAGGTTTCAATAATGCTCTTGATGATGCTCTGGGCTTCGGTACCGACGGCGTAGAGCTTGGAGTCGGCTGCTATCGAACGCAGAAGAGCTGGATCTTTCACTAAACCCTTCGCAATCGACGTCTCAACAACCGTCGCGACCGCTTCACGAGTGTAGCGCGGGTCCGCAAAGATATCCCGCTTCACGACTTCTTGAATTGTCGGATTTCGATTGTAGCGACTTGCCAGCTCTGCAGCTGAAAGTTTGCTGTGCGCGCGAAGATCCTGAAGGGCCATTTCTTTGTCACGGAACTTGTGATCAAGCGCAGCCTCAGGCAAGAGCTTGCGGATCGCAACCAGATCCTCCATCAAAGCCGAGACCATACGTTCATGGCGCTCCACATTGGCCCATGGACGATCCGGCCAATGGCCACCTTCACCATGACCACTCACGAACGAATACCCAGCGTGACCAAATGAATCCATATGAACATGAAGTCCGGCGCCGACCAGGAGGAGATTGCCTTTTTTCATTCCCTCTAAAAGAAGCTCGCGTCCGAATGGGTCGTTCTCATCCACCAATTGAAGTGGTGAAAGCTTCAAACCGTGCGTCGCGCCGGTTTCCATCTGAGCGGCATTGTAGGTCACAAACTCATCCGGGAAGTGATAGAGGCGGCGCATGCGACCACCGATGACCATCGTTGGAAACATCGGTGAAGTCCAAAGGCTCACGTCGATCCACTCGTTGAAGTTTGCGAGCTGTGACGCCACCTCGTGCCCGATGCCCGCGTACCGAGCCATCATGTACGTCTCATAGAAATGTGTATCGATGTCGTAGGCCTGTGCTCCAAAAGAGAACAGGGACAGGACCATTGCCAGGGCCCAGGTGATTTTTCTAGAAATATAGCTCGTCACGACCACCTCGTTTTTACGCGCAAAGACCGCATACTGACACGTCGCATTAAGTGCTGTCGACTACTAGTGAAAAATAGAAATGGCTGTTCGAAAACTCGACAGTCAACGAGGCGGAAACAGCCTCTATTCTCTCTTTGGGACATTCTGAGTTGAGACAAAGTGAGAATTTCTCTCAGGTTTAAGGAATCTTTAATGGCGAACTTTTGTTCAAACCTGGAGACTGTATCTGTGGAACCCGATATTCAGGCCATCATTGATCGATGGAAGCTCAGATTGGAACAGATTGGCGATAGCCGCTACGGCGTCTATGCCGCCGTAGGAAAATCCGACCGGATTCTCGTGATGGTTTGGTCCGAGGTTGTTCGCCTCAATGCCGCCAACGATTTTATCGATCTCTACCTCAAAGAGACTGACCCCATGCTTGCCAGCCAACTCCTTGAGGACATCGGAGTTCTCGTGAACGGCCTGGAAGACCTTGATCTCTATCGCTTTCACGATAGCGACTAACCCACTCCTCGACATTTTTCTCTCT
Source organism: Pseudobdellovibrionaceae bacterium (assembly GCA_016791465.1). Taxonomy (GTDB): domain Bacteria; phylum Bdellovibrionota; class Bdellovibrionia; order Bdellovibrionales; family JAMPXM01. The sequence continues at coordinate 2,072 of JAEUWE010000109.1, read as the reverse complement.
CATCGCTGAAGCCTGCACGGCTCAGCTATGACGTTGGCTTGTCGCCATCTCATCTATATTCGCGGTCGCATCGAGTTGTGCAGCCTTTAGTCTAGAAAATCTCAATTCGAGATCTTTCTCCTCAAGCCTCATTCTGAGACGCCGAAAAGAACCATAGGAAAGTTAGAACCCATGGGTTGCGACAGGAGTTGCGACTCTCGCCGATCAAGGACGATCGACGGTACTTCAGGGAGGAGGAATTATGGGTTTACGTATTAACACAAACGTAGCCTCATTGAATGCCCAGAGGAATTTGACGGGCACAAAATGGGGACTGGACAAGAGTCTTGAACGCTTGTCGTCAGGTTACCGCATTAACCGTGCGGGTGACGATGCGGCGGGACTCGCGATCAGCGAAAACCTTCGCGCTCAGGTGCGAGGTCTCAAGCAAGCGTCGCGGAACGCGCAAGACGGTGTATCACTGGTACAGGTCGCAGAAGGCGGTCTGAACGAGATGAGCTCCATCTTGATTCGTCTCCGAGAACTTGCAGTTCAAGCCGCTTCCGACACTATCGGTCCGGTCGAGCGTCAGTTCCTGAACGTGGAATATGATCAGCTCGTATCCGAAATCGATCGTATCGCCGATGCGACTGAATTTAACGGAACTCAACTTCTCAGTGGAACCGGTTCGGTCCTCGACTTCCAAGTCGGTACTCGAAACGATCCAAATATCGACCGACTCACCTTCGATGCTTCGAAAGCGGATGCGAACAGCGCCGCCCTCGGTGTGAATCTGACAAGCGTCGCTGATAAACCATCAGCACAGAACAGCTTGGCAGCCATCGACGCCGCTATCGTGAGTGTGTCGGCAATGCGAGCGGACTTTGGTGCAATCCAAAACCGTCTGCAGTCCACCATTGGCAATATCGCGGTCTCAGTTGAGAATTTATCAGCTGCGAATTCACGGATTCGTGATGTCGACGTCGCCGAGGAAACGGCCGAACTCACTCGCAACAATATCTTGTTGCAAGCGGGCACATCGGTCCTTGCCCAAGCGAACCAGACATCGAACACAGCGCTCTCGCTCTTGAACAAAACGTTTCAGGGTTGATGAACTCCGACTCCCGTGATGGCGGGCTCATATAAACGTCGCGAGACGTTACTGAGCCCGGCCCCACAAACTAGGATGAAGGCGATCGTCTTCTTTCTAGCGAACTGACTGAATCTGTTTCCTGCTTTTTAGGGGAGGTAATCCCTCCCCTAATTTAAACAAGGAGACGGCGACATACTGTGTGCTCATCGCTGCGCTCAACATCGAGCCGGGATGGACATCGCTTACTGTGCGAAGCATCGCACTCGTTTTTTGGCGCACGCTTCACTGCATAAGAAGCGGATCAAGCGCATGACTTCTCATCCAATAATAATCTTCAGAAAATCTAGACTTTTTCTCGACTCTCGCAATTTCACATTTCTTCCGATGAGTTTATGGGGATGTGCATGAGCACTACTCCATTTAACAAACCTGAGACTCATGACGAGTCTCTTTGCCACGGTAGGCAGCGATCACGGAGGAACGCACATGACACAAGGAGGATAGTATGGGTTTGCGTATAGCAACCAACGTTGCGTCGTTGAACGCACAAAAGAATTTGGTTGGAACGCAGAGGCAGTTGGATACGAGTCTTGCGCGATTGAGCTCAGGATTTCGCATCAACAAAGCTGCAGATGATGCTGCGGGACTCGCGATTAGCGAGAACCTGAAAGGTCAGATCCGAGGCTTGAGACAAGCTTCGCGTAACTCGAACGACGGTATTTCGCTCGTTCAGGTTGCAGAAGGTGGTCTCACCGAAATCTCGAACATGCTCGTTCGCTTGCGCGAACTTGGTGTTCAGGCTTCGTCTGACACGATTGGTGACACAGAGAGAAAGTTCATCGATGTGGAATACCAGCAGCTCAAGTCCGAAATTCAACGGATTAGCGAAGTGACGAAGTTCAACGGTCGCGATCTTTTGAATGGTACGGGCGGCGTCATCGACATCCAAGTTGGTACGTACAACGATCCGTTTAAAGACCGGATTTCGTTTAACGCATCA
>JAEUWE010000090.1 GCA_016791465.1 Pseudobdellovibrionaceae bacterium | reverse complement strand
GGCAGTAAAACTCTTTGAAGCCCCACGGGTCGATTCAATCAGATTCATTTTGCCTAAGGAAGTAGTATTTTCCCTGACATCGACGAGAACGGCGTTGACGATAAGACCGATGCGACTTGATATTTTCGTGTATCGCCATTTTTCCGCTTAAGGGGGTTATTATGGGCTTCTTCTCTTCGGGTTTGATTGCAGCCGGTCTTCTTGCCGTCGGCACGAGTGCTAGTGCGCAGACGGAAGACCTCAATGCCCGCGACCCCCGCCTCAAAGAAGGTCAGATGTTTGTCGTGAAACTGATCCCAGCGGGCAAACGCCTTCAGGTTCTGATCACGGGAAAAGAGGCGGCACGTGTCGACTTTGGACAGCTCGGTATGCAGGCGACACTTTTTGTTGGCGATAAAGCGGTGAGCTTAACGCCGAAGCGCGATAAAGATCGCTTCATCATCGATGCGGCGCAAGCGGCTCATGACAAAGCGTCGAGACTGAAAATTGAGGTCAAAGAGGGCGCAAAGCAAGAGCAGTTTGAATTCGACAAACTGCCTTAGCGACAAAACCAGAAGCGCATGGGGCTTTGATTGTGCCAGTAGGCCGAGACGAGTTTGCGGTCTTGATCGAGAACGTAATCAACCATCGATTCATCGCCGCCATCGGTGATCGAAATTTTGTAGCCGACCACCGTGCCTTCTGGCGAACGATACTCAGCGGCTGAGTCGATGTAGATCTCAAATGGCGAGTCCGCGCCAATTTCTTTCCGATAGTGACGGAGTGCCGCAGCGGCGAGTTTGTAAGTGCTGCGCGTGATCTCGACTTCGACCTTTTCGCCGTCAAGTGCTGAGCGCAATCGTTCGCCGCAGGCGTAAGATCCAGTTGGCGGTGTTGCGAACGAGTTTTGTGCAAGGACCGAAGTCGTGAAAAGTACGAATAACAGCATCAAGCTCTTCATTATCAACCCCTAAAATTTGGATAATCGCGGTGAGAAGCGAAGGACCTCGAGAGCGAGGCGTACATGCTTTTTCTAAGAAAGGCGACCGTCTTGGCGCCCGTTTACACTTTTTCAGTGCTCGGGCTAAGGCGTATGGGGCAAATCAGGGCAAAAGCTCGCGGAATTTGCGGCGCCAGTTCGGGTATTCACGCCAAGTTCCTGGAATATTCTGCGGGCGTTCTTCGCCCCAGAAGTCTTCAAGGTTCGTTACAAAGTAAAGTGGCTTCTGTTTACGAATTTCAATAGCGACATTTCGCGCAAGCTCACCGCCCGAGGCCGCACCAAATTTCACGGTCCACGGCTTGGCTTGGTTTAATCGGTCGTTCGTAAAGGGCATAAGATAGCTTGGAGCGAGAATTCCGAGTTCGCAGGCTTGGGGGAGATCCTTGGCTTCAGCAAAGGCCGCCAGCATCGGCATGTCGTGGGTATTCAAACAGGCAAGAGAAGTCTCAGGAATCTGAGCGAGCGTTTTCTCTGGAGAATGGGCGAACTCCATCTCAAGAACCCACATGCCTTTGATTCCACGTCTCTGCATGAGAGCATTCACCTCGGGAGGAACTGTGCCGAGGTTTTCGCCGATAAAATCGCAGCCGGCCAAGTGAGCTTCGAGAATGGCGATGGCAAAAAGATCCTCGGGGGGAAAGCGAAGATAGACGCCATCTTTTGCCGACCATCCTTTTGGAATGCAGTAGACACGGAAGAGCCCCATCACGTGGTCGAGGCGAAGCAAGCGTCCAAAGCGAAGGTGATTCTTCAGAGCCTGTTGGAAGTAAGTGTAGCGAGTGGCTCTGAGGCGCTCTGGATGAAATGCGGGAAAGCCCCAGTCCTGACCGTTTTGAAAAACGGGTTCGGGCGGAGCTCCGACGGAAACCTCTTTAAAGAAAATGTCGGGTTGATCGTGAAAGTCAAAGCCAGCGTCGGTCACGCCGACTGGGAAATCAAGGTATAGTCCAACGGGTGATGTCTTGTTGAACTCGGCCAGTTGTCGGCACATTTCAAATTGGGCGAAGATGTGAAACTGTTGATCTTCTTTCTCGTTGGCTCGAAAAGCCGCGTAGCGATAGATTGCGGGATTCTCAGCCGCGAAGGCTTTGAATTCTGGCGTCGTCTCGTCTCCCTGCTCAAAAAAGTCTTTGGCGAGGACCTTGAGAACGGATTTTTTTAACTCATAGGTCGCATGATAGTCGGCGTACTCGAGATCGCGAAGTCGCTTGGCCTCGGTTTGAAACTCTTCTGATTCAAGAAGGTCTTTGGCTTTGGCTGTGCCGTAGTGCTGAACGGCTTCTTCCAGATCGATATAGAGCTCGTTCCAAAAAAGACGGGTGATCGCCGAGTAGGGACTTGGGTCGCAATCTGGAGCATCGAAGTTTCCGGCGAGAAGCGGGAGTGTTGCAACCCAACGGTTTCCGTCTTGATGAAGCTTGGGAGCGATCTTTTTTAGTTCGCGGAGTGACCCCATGCCGATCTCAGATCCCGTGCGCAGCGCATAGAGAGGGATGAAGGGGCCCTCGGTATGCTTGAGGTGCTCTGGTGTTTCGATTTTCTCTGGCGGGCAGATGCAGTAGATCTCGTGCGTCTGTGTTGCGGTTTTGACGGTGATAACGTGATAACCAAGAGCGAGTGGTGTTTCGATCGTGATTTGAAAGATACTTCCGCGCTTTGAATTTCGAATCAGCGTCGTGGTGAACGCGAGTTGAAGCGTAGACTTGTTTTCGAGCGCCTGGCCGGTTGCGCCGTCGGCGGCTTGGGCGGAGATCGTAATATTTTTCGAAGATGAGCGGTCGGAATAGAGACGAAAGCGCAGGCCATTTCCGCCCCAGGCGACAAGCGTTGATGGAGCACCGTTGCGCCATCGTTGCTGTAAACGATCGATGATGAGTTGCTTCAGGTCGTCGTTCGACGTGATCTTTGTTCGTGTCAGGTCTTGTAGGGTTCGTGCGAGGACGGCGTCGCTCGCCCACGCCGTTTCGTTAAAAACATTTTGATAGGATGGCTGAAGACCGAGAAGTCTGGAGGCGCGGCGGAGGAGGGTTTGATTCATGCCAGTCAGGCTCCACAGTACGGCAGGTGTGAGGCGCCAATGACGCCGGCACGCGTGTCGGTTTTTGCAGTTTTGAGTTTGCACTCAAAAGCCGGGTTGAAGTCGCGGATCAGTTTTCGGTACATCTCGTTGGTTTGCTTTAAGTACAACGATTTGATTTTCAGGAGTCCGCCAGAGAGGAAAAGACCCTCAAGATTGAAACCAATCGAAAGATTGTAAGCGAGGGTCGCAAGTGCCAGCGCCATGTCGTCAAAGAGCGGCGCAAGTTTCGTGTTTCCATGCTTGAGAGCGTGCACAATGTCCTCGACCGAATGGCCCTCAAAGCCAAGCGCGCGCGCACGATTTTGAAGGCCCGTTCCAGAGGCAATTCCTTCAATCGTGTGAAGCCGTCGGGCAGCAAGGTCGCCCTTGAGCTCTGGGCCTGAGAAAATCAGATGGCCAAATTCAGACCCCATGCCATGAGTTTGGCAGGGGCGTCCTTGAAAGATGACGCCGGTTCCAATTCCCGTTCCGACCGTGATGACGGCGTAGGACTTCATCCCTTTCGCGCCGCCGATCCAGCCTTCGGCAAGTGCTGCTGCAATGGCATCGTTTTGAAAATGAACCGCCGTCTTGAAATTTCGCATTTTTAATTCTTGCGATAGCAGATCGCGAATCTTAACGACCTTCCAGCCAGGAAAATTCACTGGGTGGATCAATGTTCCGGATTCGGCATTGAGGGGGCCAGCACTCGCAAGGCCAACGCCGACAAAGTGACGAGGGCCACACTCGCTTGGGTAGCGTCGCTTGAAGTCGGCCGTGAGATCGCCCATTAAGCTCAGGACTCGCTTTTGAGTTCTGAGTGCTGAGCCATCGGCCGCCATCGTGACGGGGACTTTTGTGGCCTCAACAATTTCGCCTTGAGAGTTGACCAGAGCGGCGGCGAGCTTTGTTCCGCCAAGATCGAGGCCAATCG
>JAEUWE010000082.1 GCA_016791465.1 Pseudobdellovibrionaceae bacterium | reverse complement strand
CCAGTCGACGTTTGGTGGAGGCTACTATTCGAGTGAGGAGACGGTTAATAATGCGACGATTAAAACCAATCTGCCTTATTTGGAATACTCGTATCGCGAGGGCATCGCGAAGGATCTTGATGGCGGAGTGAAGCTCACCATCATTGGAAGTGCGACAGCGGATCTGAAATACCGCCTGATCGATGGCGATGCGTTTGATCTCTCCGTCGGCGGCGGCGCAGGATACATGACGTTGACGTCGGGCAGTGGTGCAACGGAAGTGAAAAATACGATCATTGATTTTATGGTGCCGGCATATGCAAGCTACCGCTTTGACCCGAGCTGGGCGGTGTACGCGACTCCGCGCTATGTGCTCCGTATGAACAGCCGTTCGGGTGCAGATTCGGGAACTTCAACAGCATCGCTATTGGGCGGAGCGGGTGGAGTGAAGATCGGCAAGAGCTGGGGCACGTACCTCGAGGCTGCATATCAGAAGCAGCTCGGATCGAATTTCGATCTTATGCAGTACAACGTGTCCTTCTTCTGGGAGGCAGACGGAGGATTCCTCAGTCAGTTCTTCTAACGGTCTGAAGGTCGAGGCCCCTTGATCAACGCACCGGCATCGAGGGGAAACGTTGGGTCGGCGTTCTTACAAGAGAGCGCCGACATTTTTTTGAGGACCAGGTGTCCGCGCTGCGGACTTCCGGCATGAGCGCCCCTGGAGCGGTGCGTCCCGTAAGTCTGCGTACTCGAGTTGAGCTAACTTTCTTCTTCGGTACATATCTGCTAGGCTGTTCGGATGCGAAAACCAGCTGATAACATCGAAATCTTTGCCCGTCGTCGTCGACTTCTTGCTGAGCGAGCCAAGGGCTCTGCGATCATTATTCCGTCGCACCCCGAGATGATTCGCAACAACGACGTGCACCACCCGTACCGACAGGATTCAAATCTGTTTTATCTGACGGGTTGGGAAGAGCCGGAGTCGATCTTCGTGTTTCGACCAGGGCAAACGCCGGAAACGGTGATGTTCGTGCGTCCAAAGGATATCGAGCGCGAAACTTGGGACGGCTTTCGCTATGGTCCAGAGGGCTGTGCGCGTGAATTCAAAATCGACAAGACCTACTTGATCACCGATTTCGATAAAGAGATCACCGAGCTTTTGAAGCCCGTCGATCGCGTTTACTACCGCTTCAATATCGATGACATCTTCGACCGCAAATTAATGTCGATTCTTGAGGGTGTGCGCCGCAGTCACGGACGTTCGGGCCGCGGCAATCTCCCGGTGATGGATTCTTGGGAGCTGGTCGGTGAGCTTCGCTATTTAAAAACAGCGGATGACGTCGAGCTGATGCGTCGAGCTTGTCGCGTAACCGCGCGGGCTCACGTCGATGTGATGAAAGCGACTAAGCCAGGCGTAAGCGAAAAGAAGCTGCTCGGAGTTTTCTTGGCGTCGATTTATTCGCAAGATGCCGATCGCGAAGGCTATGGCTCGATCGTCGCTAGCGGTGCGAACGCTTGTACGCTGCACTATGTTTTCAACGATCAGGTTTGCAAAGACGGCGATTTACTTTTGATCGATGCGGGCGCCGAGGTTCGCTACTATACGGGCGACATTACGCGAACGTATCCGGTGAATGGAAAGTTTACGGCTGCTCAGCGCAAAGTTTATGATCGCGTTCTCGCGATTCAAAAAGAACTCTGCGCGGCGGCAAAGCCTGGTATTCCGTTCAAGTGGCTGCAGGATCGCACCATCGAGTTTCTGACTGAT
>JAEUWE010000080.1 GCA_016791465.1 Pseudobdellovibrionaceae bacterium | reverse complement strand
TCTCGCCGAGAAAGCCAACGCGCAATATGCGGTGGCCGAGGCAATCTGGATGAGCAAACCAAAAGAAGCTCTTGAGATCTTGCAGGCTCTGATGGTGGCGAACTCTGCCGAGCCAGCCGGGAACATCTTGATTCCGGTTCTCGCTTCCCGTGCGGCCTTGAGGGTGGCCGATTGTTCTCGTGCGGCGGCGATGGCGAAACTTGCCGACTCGATATGGAAGACACCGGAGGTGTTCTTACTGGGTCTCCAAGCACAGGACTGTCAGAACGAGTCTTCGGCTTCGGCGCCGGAGATCAAGATACCAGAAGGAGAAGACCTGACGGAGGTCGCGATTCCAGTTAAGCTGGTTCTGATTCGCGATGCACTCAGACGTAAGGACCTTAAGGCAGCAAGGGCCCAGCTCGCGATCGTGGAAGCCCAGTCGCCCGATAATCCGGAGCTGTGGAATTTGCGCTGGCGCGCGTTTTCTGACCGAGGGGATGCGCGGCGCTATTTGCGCCTCTGCTCCGAACTGACGCCTAAACGGCGCGAGCGGTTCAAACTTCAGCCAGATTTGTGTTTCGCCGTGGAATCGGTTGAGTCTGAACTAAAATCGGGCGAAAAATCAGGGTCATGAAGATCTCGATTGTTTTTGTTCTCGTGGTCCTTTCGGCGGTGGGGTGCGGAGTGAAGGGAAAACCCCTTCCGCCCTTGCAGCCGGCTGAAATTGGCCGTGGGGTTCCGACATACAAACGGACCGCCGAAGAGGCGAAGCCAAAAGTAGTGCCGTCGCTTTCACCAACGCCGTCGCCGACACCGGCGAGTGGACGAAGTGGACCATGAAGCGCCTTTTTACGAAGGTCGAAGCGGCTGGGAACGATTTTCTTTTTTCTGACTACAACTCTGGAGCGCTGACCTCAGAGGAGATTCGCCTGCTCTGTGATCGGAACTTTGGAATCGGTGCTGATGGTCTGGTGGCGATGGAGTCGCTGACACCTGAGTCGACTCGATGGCATTTTTTTAATCGAGACGGTTCAATTGCGGCCATGTGTGGCAATGCCGCGCGAGCGGCGGCCGCGTGGCTATTTGCAGAGGGAAAGGCGCTTCCCCATCGGCTGCAGACGGGCTTTGGTGAAGTCTTGTTGTCTCGAGTTGGCAGCGATTTTGAGGCGCGCGTTCCTTATGCCGGAAAGGCCCTTGCCGAGACCGCTCTTGGTGGGGCGACATTGATTGATACAGGTGTTCCACACGCCGTGATTGAGTGGCCGTCGTCAGTGTTTGAGCGTTCAGCGCAGATGCGCGAGCGCGCGGCACAGTTTCGTTGGGCAAAGCAGGCGGGAGTGGGCGGAACAAATGTGACATTTTTCAATCGGCGCGAAGGTGGAATCGACGCGATCACGTTTGAACGAGGGGTTGAGGACTTTACGCTTTCGTGCGGAACGGGTGTCTTGGCCGCGGCGACGGTGTCGTCGGCCGCTCTGACTCGTGGATGGCCGTCTGGAGGTGTGATTGTTCGCAATCCGGGTGCAGAACTGAAAGTTGTTTCAAGTGATTTTCCGAGTTCGCTGACGCTGATTGGGCCGGCGCGCGTTGTTTTTCGCGCGGAATGGGAGTCGTAGATGTTAAATTTAGAGGGTGTTTTTACGGCCTTGGTTACTCCTTTCAGGAGTGGTGAGGTCGATTGGACCTCACTTAAAAAACTTGTTCGTCATCAGCTTGATGGCAGCGTGAGCGGTCTTGTTGTCGGCGGAACGACCGCCGAGAGCCCAACACTGTCGTCGGAAGAAAAGCAGACGATTTTTGACTACGTTAACGTTGAGAGCGGTCATGCCGTTCCACTGGTGATGGGCACCGGTTCAAACAGCACCGCCGAGACGATCGCTGCAACAAAAAAAGCCAAAGCTTGGGGCGCCGATGCGGCACTTGTGGTGGTGCCGTACTATAACAAGCCGTCGCAGCGCGGTCTGTTTCTGCACTATCAGGCGGTCGCACGCGATGGTGGTTTACCGGTCATTCTTTACAATGTTCCATCGCGTACGATCACCAAGTTGGATTTATCAACAATTCAGGATCTGAGCCGGGTTCCGGGTATTGTGGCGATCAAGGAAGCGTCGGGAGATTTGGAATTTGGCAGTCAGATCGCGAGCACGACGAAGCTACTGCTGTCTTCCGGCGACGACGGGACCTATCTGCCGCTTGTTGCAAAGGGTGGTCGCGGTGTGATTTCAGTGATTTCAAACTTGATTCCAAAAGAGACCGAGCAGCTCTTTAAAAGTGCCCGCGCGGGTGACGTGAACGGCGCAGCATCTGCGTTTGAGGATCGTTATGGAGCATTGAATGGATCGCTCTACGTTGAGGCGAATCCGATCCCGGTTAAGTATGCGCTTTATAAAATGGGCGTGATTGCGAGCGCGGAGATGCGATTGCCACTCACGGAGCTCGATGAAAAGCATCGGACACTTCTCGATGGCAATCTTAAGAAGGCGGGAATTTTGTGATTGATGTTGTGATCGCCGGGATTACGGGGCGAATGGGCAAAGAGTTGCAACTGATTGCGCAGAGCGAATCTGTCAAAGTGCTCGGTGGCTTATCAAGAAGCAACCCGAGCCTGAAGGCGATGATTGCCGCAGTAGCACGGCCTCAAGCTGTGATTGATTTTTCGCTTCCGGGTGCGACGACCGCTCTTTTACACGAATGCCGTGAACTTAAGATTCCATTGGTGAGCGGTGTGACCGGTTATTCTTCGGAGCAGCTTGCCGAGCTGAAAGCGGCCTCACGTGAGATTCCGGTGCTTCACTCATCCAATATGAGTCTTGGCATTCAGATGTTGGCGAAAGCACTTGAGGCGCTTAAGGGCGCCGACGGCTTTGATCTCGTGATTGAAGAGGTGCATCACCGCCACAAGAAAGATCGTCCAAGCGGAACGGCGCTTCTTTTGCGCGACGAGTTGCGCGAACGAACGGGGCGCGAACCTGTTGAAATCGTCAGCCTTCGTGGCGGTGGAGTGATTGGCGATCATCGTGTGATGGCGATGTCGGAATCGGAGGTCTTGACCTTCCAGCACACCGCCTTGAATCGAACGGTTTTTGCGCGGGGCGCCTGTCGCGCGGCGCGTTGGCTCGTTGGTCAGAAGGCAGGACTCTACAGCCTTCGAGATGTGCTCGAGAGCCATTGATTTTTTGGTCTAGGGGACCTAGACCAATCGAGAAGGCGAGGAGCACTCATGAAATTCTTTATCGATACAGCGGACATCAACGAAATCCGTGAAGGCAATGCCCGTGGCTGGGTAGATGGCGTTACGACAAACCCAACTCTGGTCGCGAAGACTGGAAAATCGAACGCGGATTGCATCGCTGAGATTTGCCGCGAAGTGAAAGGCCCGGTTTCGGCCGAGGTCATCAGTCTTCAGGCGAACAAGATGTACGAAGAGGGCAAGAGCCTCGCGAAGATCGCTGACAACGTCGTGGTTAAAATTCCGATGTGCGAAGAAGGTTTGATTGCAGTTCGCCGTTTTGCGGCGGAAGGAATCAAGACCAATGTCACGTTGGTGTTTTCGCCACTTCAAGCGTTGATGGTTGCGAAAGCAGGCGCCTCAATGGTGTCGCCTTTCGTCGGCCGCCTCGATGATATTTCGCATGTCGGTATGGACTTGATTGAGGAGATTCAAACGATCTACTCGAATTACGATTTCCAAACCGAGATCCTGGTCGCCAGTGTGCGTCACCCAATCCACGTGCTTGAAGCTGGACTGATTGGTGCCGACATCGTGACGTGCCCACTGAAGGTCATGAAAATGCTGGTTAATCATCCGCTGACGGATGCGGGTATTCAGCAGTTCTTGAAGGATGCGGAGAAACTTCCGAAGTGATCCTGTGGCGTTACCCGACTCGCGCGGCGCGAGTACTCAATTGGACGTTAGTCTCTTGGATACTCATGCTTGGGGTTGGGTGTGCCTCCTCAGTTGTCTCAATTAAAGAAGTCACCCTTCCTCTCGCGGTTGTGCGGAAAATCGTCATGGAGAACATTCCAGGCGGCACGAGTGCCGAAAGCATGAACGGACGCGAGATTACGGGTGAGTATTTTGACCCGAAGAACCTCGACCAGCCTGCCGATGACAAGAAAGAGCGCGCGCAGGCCAAGGTCATAATTCTTGGCTCAAGAAGGCCGTATCAGCTCCAGGTTATCGCGACCTTAGAGCGTCGACGTAAAGGATCAAAAACGAAGTACGACACCGTGGGTGAAGATCGAGCTCTGGCAAAAAAGGTCCGGGATCGCATCAAGACAGCCTTGGCTAATCGTCCAGCAGACCTCAACGTCATTGACGACTTTCGAGCCTTTTGAATAACCTGGATTAGTCAGCACTCAAGGATGAGATATGACTATTGGTTTTACGCCGTCCGAACATTCGGAAGAGGTCTTTACCGCGATCGACACCGTCGATGGCAGCGCGTATTTCTCAGAGCCATCGTCTCAATCGCCAATCGAAATTAAAACCGAACAGCGCACATCAATCTCCTATCTGTCTTGGGCGATTTCGGCGGTCGCAATCGGCTTTTATGGTGCCTATCTTGCGATGCCGACGGAGTCCTCGTTCGAAGCGATATACACGCGTTACTTAGCAAAAGAAGAGCCTCGCGCTCGCGTTTTTGAAGAAGGTGTGAAACTTCGCTTCGATCGCGAAGCTCCGCCGATCGCCGCACTTGAAGAGGCTCTTCGTGATCAGCCTTGGGCGACAATTGAACGCTCGCCGGGCTTGTCGGTTAAAGCAACGGAACTGAAAGCGGAAACGCAATCAGTTGAAAAACTGGCCGGGCGGATTATTGCGGACAACCAAAGGGTGTGGGCCGAGATTCGCGCTGCTCGCCCGGTGGTGGCTCCGGCTGTGATCGAGCACCGTCAGGCGTTGTCGACCGCAGCGCTGTCGTCAGTGCGTGCGCTTCCGGCTGCGCCGACCGAAAGATTTGTAAATCCGCCGGTGGTGATTTCGGCCGCGAAGCTAGGGATGACTCGTGACCAAATTTTGGCATCGCTCTTTATGCCGATCGCCAACCAAAAGAATGTGAACTGGAATCAACCGTCAGCGAGAACGGCGGAACGAGCGATTGCGCAAACTCCACCGAGGCCGGTGGCAGTATCGCCGACAGAATCCCCGTTGACGATGGGTTTGACCGACGGACCTGTTGGGCGCGTTGCTCCACAGGGGCGTCAAATCTTGGTTCGTGGACCAATCGAGTTCTCTGGTGGTTTGGCCGTCACTCACGCTGGAGATCGGCTTGTGGTTCAACGTGAAGCCGAGGGACGCTCGGCAGAAGCGGGCTCTGTTTCACTCCGCGATGCTCATTATGAAATCTATGTGGAGTCCCTCGACGGTCTATTGGTGGCCGAGCTTCGCGCTCCTCACGGTGAAATTGTGGGTCGCGGACATTTTGAGTTGAGCAAAATTCAAGTGACACCGGATCAGCGTCGAGTTGATGGCGTACTGTTGAAGGTGACTCCTGTTGTAACGGGTGTAGCGGGTCGTGTTCGTTCTGCCTATGCAACTGGACCAATGGATCACGGAATACGTGGAGCGCGCATCGCGGTTCCACAAACGGCGATCAAAACGCAGTCACAGGGTGGAGGGTTCTTTGAAGAACATCGCCTTGCCGAGGGCTCGCGTGTTGTTGCTCGGGTGAATGCGAAAGAGCATCGACCAACGATTGCGACTTTGCTGACTGGAAAAGAGTCGATTGTTCCGATGTACTCCGACAAAATGATCAGTGCATTTGAGGGTCTTACTCGCGAGCAAGTGGTCGCGAATCAGGGCTTGATCTGGGGTCGAGTTGTTCGAAACGGAAGTCCGGTTCCTGGTGCGCGGGTTGAAGTGCTCACCGAGGGCGCGATGAAGCCGATCTATTTCTCGGAGCTCATGTTGCCGGATAAATCGACCACGATGACAGCTTCGAACGGATTGTTCGCGATTCCGATTGTTGAAGGTCAGGTCCACGCGATTCAGATCGTGAGTGGCGAGAAATACTCCGAGCCGGTCTTTGCGGTGGTTGATGCCGGGGCGGTGGCTCCGCTTGAACTCGACCTTGCGATGCGGTCGGTGTATTCCGCGCGAGCCTTTGATGCGTTCCGAACAGAGTGGCCCCTCGCCGTTGATGTTCGACCAACCGGCCATGCAAAGAACAGAACGATTCGACTTTTGCGTGAAGCGACAGCGGAGAGGCCACACCGGGTCGGCCTGACACACCTCGGTCATCCCGTCTCTCTGGATGTTGAAGCGGGACCAGAATACCTCCGTACACGCGTGATACAGAATCCCGACACGCGCTACCTGATCATGCCGATGGTACAAAAGGCCTGGTTCGATCGGCTTGTCGGCCGAGTGAGATACAACGCTGCGATGAGCGATGGTGCCGCGATCGGATTCATTCAAGGCGCAAGATTCAAAGTGGAAGTCGCCGCCGAGTCACTCGGAGCCGATGCCCGAATCATTTACTTTGATTCGCGTGGAGAAATTCTGGAACAGCCCTATGGCGAGGCGGGCGGCGGATTTGTGATTCTCGGTTTGAAGTCAGGAATGCAGACGATCGTCGTCAAAGCGGACGGAAGCGATCAGGTCTTTGCGTCAACCTTGATGATTGAACACGACACTGTCGCGACCGTTAATCATTGGCTCCGATAACGCGAGACTTTCTCTTTCGATCACCAGCCATAAGAAAATCCACTGCTGACTTTGAATCCGTCGGCACATGAATGCGCAGGCCACGGTAAAGCGGCTGTTTGCTGGCGACAAACTTAGCGAGATCTGGGTTGATATTTGAGAACTCTTCTTTGCTGAGGCCTGTAGCGTTGAGAATCTCATCGACCTTCATCTTCCGTGACACGGTGACCTCGTGAAGATTCACGGCATCTTGGCGCGGAAGACCAGGAAATATGATATCGGAATACCGTTCCGTGTATAAAGCGGCGAGGAACTCGCTAAAGAAGTTCTCTGAAGCGAAGTCGAATGTGCGTGAATGATAGACCTCGATGATTCGAGCCAAATCCTTGCTGCCGACGGCGCGCGACGCCTTCTTGATTCCTCCAGGACCATGGTTCCATGCAGTAATCGCCAGCTCCCAAGACCTGCCCAAAATCATGTGGTTTTCTTTGAGGAGTCGTGCGGCGGCATCAGTCGCTTTGAACGGAGACTTGCGCTCATCGATGATGTTGTTGACGACGAGTTTCTGGGAACGTCCGGTGGATTCCATGAACTGCCAGATTCCAGCGGCGCCAACTTTTGACTTTGCATGTTTATTAAAGCTCGACTCCACAAGCGGAAGACGAGTGAGCTCAATCGGAAGCTTATGCTTTTTGAAAATCTCTTCCATGGTTGGCAGATAGCGAGGCGCGGTCTGTAAGCCCTCAGCAAAGAAATTGCGTTGTCCAGTTTGCACACGAACCTCGCGAAGCGCCTCTTTGGCGCGACGACGAACGTCGCCACCGAGGCTGAGGAGAGCATCGCGAACCTGGATCTCGTCTGGATTCAAGTGCGCGTCGGCAAGTTGCGACTTCTTTTTCGAAGCAAGGCGCTTCAGCGCAACGCGAACCTTCTGCATCTCCTCTTTAACCAGCTTGTCGGCCACCTGATTGCGCTGCCAACGGAACTTAGGGAAGTCAGTGTTGATGATGGGTTCAACATCCACGACTTTGTACACAACCCACGGATACAGAACGTGGTGGATCACACGCTTGTGAGAATCATAGCGGCTGTAGATATCAAACCAAAAACCCACGCGTTGTTGCAGGCCAGGTGGAATCAAAAAGTCGTCGGGGATACGACGATTCATGTCGCTCAGTACGCGCTCGCGATCAAAAAGCGGAACATCGTGATACGCCGGCGCGGGCGCAGGAGCGACGGGTGCGACAACGGACGCTGATGTGGTTGGCGTTACTGAAAGCGCGATTGGAGCGGCAGTCGCCGTTGGTGCCTCTTCTTTCGGGCCTTCTGAATTCAAAAGCGGCGACTGATGAGCATTGAGTGCGGCGAAAACAATCGCCAGCGTACCGCTGACAAAAGCGATGCCCTTTAGAGTTTTCTCTAATTTTTGGAAGGGCTTTTTCGATTTCGACATCAGGGAACCTCACTCGCTCAGCCCAGGACAATGAGCAAGGCGAGTGCCCCACGGATAACCTATTGAAAACACATGTTTTGGAGCCATTTTGGTGGGTCGAATTCCGCGAAATATGGCCTCCCTACAGTCGACTGTGCCAAAAAGGGGCGTTTCAAGTTGAGGCAAATCCCGGGAAATGATGTCCCCGCGCGGATTCTGCCCTGTCTTGAACATCGAAATTTGGAGTCAAAAAACCGTAAACTAAAGGCTCACGAGGTGGGTTGAATGAGGCGCATGCGACTCGGCAAGATTTTGGGGTGGATGACG
>JAEUWE010000059.1 GCA_016791465.1 Pseudobdellovibrionaceae bacterium | reverse complement strand
ATAAGCTTTTGATCACGAAGAAACACTTGATCGATCGCCAAATCGAGGTCAACGGGATCACCGATGCCAACATCGAATTCACAGATGATGGTATCCGGTATCTGATCAGCGCCTACACTCGAGAAGCCGGCCTTCGGAATCTCGAACGCGAAGTCGGATCCGTATGTCGAAAGGTCGCGAAAGGGTTTGTCCTTGGCAACAAAGACAAAGTCGTGATCACGGCCGAGAAAGTCGCTGAGCTGCTTGGACCACCGCGATTCATTCGCGATGAGAAAATGACCGAACCACAAGTCGGTATCACAACCGGTCTTGCGTGGACTCAGGCTGGTGGCGAAGTGCTTCTCATCGAGGCGCTCAAAATGAAAGGCAAGGGCGGACTCGTCCTGACCGGACAAATGGGCGACGTGATGAAGGAGTCGGCGCAGGCGGCAATGAGCTATGCTCGTGCCCATGCGGTCGAGCTCGGAATCGATGAAGACTGGTGCGACAACCACACGGTACACGTTCATATTCCGGCTGGCGCCATCCCTAAAGACGGCCCAAGCGCTGGAATCACGATGGCCACCGCGCTGATCAGTTTGATGACTGATACGCCGGTCCGAAGTGACATCGCCATGACTGGTGAGGTGACTCTGTCAGGACGTGTGTTGCCGGTCGGTGGAATCCGCGAGAAGGCGCTCGCCGCGCTCAATCATGGAGTCAAAACGGTTATCATTCCGTTCCAGAATCAAAAAGATGTTCAAGACATTCCAGAGGAGTTCCGCAAACAGCTGAGCTTCATCTTTGTTGAGCATCTGGATGAAGTCCTGCAAATGGCCCTCGATAACGCCCTCGACGAGAAACTGGGGAAGGCGAAGAGACAGAGCACAAAAGCAGGCAAGAAGTCCAAAGACGCGGCGGCCGCTTCGGCAGCCTAACGGCAACCGACGCCACGGTCGTAAAAGGCTCGATGCTCAATCGCATCGGGCCTTTTCTATTTTAAGTATCTACAAAATTAGGCGTTGCCGATTGGTCGCTCGTTGCGGAGCGGACGCAAGCGCGCATTGTCGCTTTCCAAAACACGAACCAATGTCTTTAAGTCCGCAATCTCTTCTTTCAGATGAAGGATTTGTTCTTCCTTCTCTTGAAGAATCAGCGTGTAGGCCTGCTTCAGCTCATTGAGTAACTTTGATGTCGTCGTAATCAACGGTTCGTCCGCCATCGTCGCACTCCCATTGTTTGTCACAGAAGTGTGGCTGACATTGACTGGTTCAGTTTCTTGAACGGCAGACTGCACGGCCGTCTGTATCGTCGGTATAACCGATGATACAGACGCAGTTCCCGGTTCATCTGGAAGATAATAACGACCAGATTCAAATCGGTGCGCCTGTTGACCCGTCTTGATGCGACGACGGAGGGTCGACACCGAAATTCGGTACTTGCTCGCGTAGTCGGTCAAAAGAAGCCAGCGGGTGTTCGACATCCCCCGTAGAATAGTCAGAATAACCACGCCGACACAAGGGTTAAGGGCGCGATAAGGCGTGGTTTTTATTGAACTCGGCCATGACCTTCTCTCTTTTTCGTTCCTTTGTGGGTCTGCCCTCTCTAAGATCGATGTATGCGTCTTGGCGAAAAGAAAAGTGTGGCTCTTGTTCTGTCTGGCGGTGGCATCAAAGCCGCGGCGTTTCATTTAGGCGTCTGCTTGGCCCTGCGTGAGAAGGGCTTTCAATTTGCCGGTGGAACAAAAGAAGAGGTGCAGCTTCGCTATCCGGACGATCGCCTAACTTTTAAGATCTACGTTGGCTCCAGCGCCGGATCGTTCATCACGTCACTACTCGCCTCTGGTCATTCCGTCGAGTCGA
This sequence comes from Pseudobdellovibrionaceae bacterium, assembly GCA_016791465.1. Taxonomy (GTDB): domain Bacteria; phylum Bdellovibrionota; class Bdellovibrionia; order Bdellovibrionales; family JAMPXM01. Next base: position 21,895 of record JAEUWE010000059.1, on the reverse strand, counting down.
TCATCGATGCTTTCGAGCGAGGAGCCGAGTCCGAGCTCAATAAGTTTTCCCGAAAGCGCAAGATCTTCACGCGCCTCAAGCCCATCACTTACCGCGAGATCTTCGCTGTCAACGGCACCAACTTTCTCGACTCTCTTCCCGGCTTTCTAAAACGAAAGAGCCTCGTCACGGGTGGCCTTGAGGCTTTTTTGAAGAATGGCTTCAAGCTCAACGGCCTTTTCACCACCAAGAACATCGAACGCTATCTGCGCACCAATGTTCTGAAAGAGAACAGTTTCTCGTCGCTTGGAGTGAAAAGTTACGTCATCGCCACGCAGCTCAACCACTCCCGTAAAGTGGTCTTTGGCGACTTTCCTGAAACCTATAAAGTAAAAAACATCAAATACGCGAACTTCGCTTCGATCTCTGATGCCGTTGCCGCCAGCACCTCGCTCCCACCGTTCTTTGCGCCCTATGGCATAAAGAATCAAAAGGGCAAAGAACTGTTTTTCTTTGACGGAGAGATTCGGGACACGCTCTCGACCCACGTTGCAGCTGACGCCGGCGCAGATCTCGTTATAGCCAGCTACTCGATTCAGCCATACCACTATAATCCCGTGATGGGTTCGCTCCACAACTACGGTATTCCGCTGATTATCAACCAAGCCCTCTATCAAGTGATTCAGCAAAAGATCGAGAAGCACATCGATCACCAGCAGCAAATCGCGGCCATCATGAGCGCTGTCGACGGCTACTTCAGGCAGCAGGGCCTTCCTGATGAACATCGCGAAAAGCTGCTCGAGATTCTGACCAAGCGCGTGAACTTTCGCCCCGAAGTCGATTGGATCTATATTCACCCCAGCCCGAACGACTACGAGATGTTCTTTGTCGATCACTTCAGCCTCAATGCCGAGATTCTTGGGCGGATTGTCCACATTGGGTTCAGGGCCGGCATTCAGGCGCTGCGCAAGTTTGATCTGTAGTTGAGATTGAACTTAAGCCTGCTAATGTCTTTGCCATGTGGGGTTGGAAGAAAAAATCGAAGCTGGATGCTGCTACTTTCTGTGTTTACCCATGGATCGAACAGGTCGTACAGCCTACCGGCAAAGTCAGCTTTTGTTGTGTCGCCAAAAATGGTGGGCTTCTCAAGAAACCCGACGGTCAGTACTATAGCGCCGCTGAGGACCGCCTTGCCGCAGCATGGAACTCAGAGCACATGCGGAAGATTCGGCAGGGCATGTTGGCCGGTGAAAAAGTGTCGGGGTGTGAGCTCTGCTATTTTCAAGAGTCGATTGGAAAGAACTCGTATCGACAAATGCACAACGACGAGTGGCTCAAGAAGGACCGGCCCGATATCGAAGATCGGGTTCAATCTTCAATCGACAACCAGTTCAGGGTAGAAAAGCCCGCGCTCTATTTGGATCTTCGCCTCGGCAACCTGTGCAATTTGAAATGCCGATCCTGCAATCCCTATAATTCAAGTCAGATACATAAAGAAGTAACTCAGCTCATGGATACTGACGCTGACTACCTAAAGTTTTGGACGACGAAGCACCGGGAATCAAAACCGGCGTCCTATCCGAACTGGTATGAAAGTGACGCATTTTGGGATGAGGTCATCGAGTCCATTCCGAACTTACGCAAAGTCTATCTCACTGGCGGCGAACCAACTCTGATTGAGAAGAATTACCGTTTCCTCCAGGCCTGTATCGACTCCGGCCATTCAAAGCATATCTTTTTGATGTTCAACACCAACTGCACGAACATCCAAGACCGATTTCTCAAACTCTTGCCACATTTTGAATTTGTTTTGATCAATGCCTCCATCGATGGTCTTGGACCGGTCAACGACTACATCCGGTTTTTAAGTCGCTGGGAGACGATCGATAAGAATTTCCGCCGCCTGGTCGGACTTGCCGACAACGTTAAAATTGGAATTACACCCGTGGTGCAGGTCTATAACATCCTCAACATCGTCGATCTGCTTCGTTACGTCGAATCCGTTTCGCTTGAAGCAAATTCCGATATCAATGTCGACTTTCTTTATGCGACAGATCCTCCCTACATCAATCCACAGATTCTCCCCTATGGCGTAAAGGCTGAGGCTGTTCGTCGTCTTGAGGCTTACAAGCGCGACTCAAAAACCTACCATATACAGAGTTACCTCAAAAATTCTGTGGATAGCTGTATCAATATGCTGAATGAGTCACCACGGGCCGATCTCGAGCAGCTCACCGATTTCGCCGAGTACACTCGTCTTCTCGACAAACATCGCAAACAGAGTTTCGCTGGTGTCTTCCCAGAGCTCTCTGAACTTCTGGCGCGCGAGGTTACAGATGTTCACGTTTGATCGTGATCCGTTTCCCTTTAAGGACCTGGGTCGACAACCCACCCGCGAACAACTCGATGACCCCTATGAGTTCAACAGCCTGTCGCCAACATTCTGCGTTCTTCCATTTAGCCATTTGGCTACGCACACTGATGGTTCCGCTATTCTCTGCTGTGTCGCGAAGACCGACTCGGGACTGAACCTCAACGATCAATCACTTAAAGATGTTTGGAATTCGAACTACGTCAAATCGGCACGCCTTAAAATGCTGAAGGGCGAATCCGTCGCTGCGTGCTCGCACTGTTATGCTGAAGAGAAAAATGGATGTCGTTCGCATCGCGTAACTGAGAATCGCGTCTGGAAGGATCGCTTTGGTCGCGATTTTATGCTCGATCGAGTTCGTAAAGTCGAAAAAGATGGCGCCCTCGCGGAAGACATCGTTGCCATCGATCTGCGTCTCGGCAATACCTGCAATCTTCAATGTGTTATGTGTCGTCCACAAGACTCAAGCCGATGGACCGCGCTCGCAAAAAAGCTCGGTGAGACGGCAGAGGATCCTGAGCTGCGTGGCGAATGGGCACACAAAAGTAAAATCAACCAGAGCCGGTTCGAGTGGTACAAGGATCCGGAGTTCTGGAATGATCTTGAGTCCATGCTTCCCAGTATGCGCGAGATCATTGTCGGCGGCGGCGAACCGATGCTGCTCGAAGAGCATCGACGACTCATTCAGGCCTGCGTCGACTCCGGAGCATCCAGTCACATTCAAATTCGCTATCACACCAATGGCACGCTTCTCGACACGTCGCTGTTTCCACTTTGGGAGAAGTTCAAGCTCGTTGAGGTCTTTGTCAGCCTCGATTGTTACGGGGAAAAAAATTCGTATATGCGCTATCCGGCGAACTGGGAGTCTATCGATCGCAATCTTAAACTGATCGATCGCGAATCGCCCGACACTGTGCGCTCGATGCTTCTCTGCAGTGTTCACCTGCTCAATATGTTTTATCTCGACGAGTACGGCGCCTGGATTCGGGATCAAAACTTCAAGAAAGTCACGCACGGGTTCAACGGATATTATCATCCCGGAGTCGTACACTACCCGCCGTACCTTTCTATTCAGAATTATCCCGCAAACGTTAAAGAGATCATCACCGGCAAGCTTTTGTCGTTTGAAGAAACAAGCTCTAAGAAATCAAATAAGATCCAAGGGCTCGTCAACCTCATGAATGAAGTCGATCACTCCGCACGGTTGCCGCGCGCCAAAGAGTACATCCGCCGCCTCGATGCCGAGCGCGGTACTCATTTCGACCGGGTGTTTCCAGAGCTCAATGAACTTCTTGGGTTTGTTTAAGCAAATTGGAGAATCAACTCGAGTTCCGATTTCGAGTATTCCTGCAGCTGATCCTGATTGAGCCTCTGATAGAGAGGACTCATGTTTATATTGAGACGCTCTCTTGCGCTTGGCAGACGGAGCAACTTATCTCTCATTTCCACCGCTTCGCCCGAACGACCAGGTGGTACCATGATGCGAACACCCATCCAGTACGGTGATCCGGTCGCCAACATCGCCTCGACAGTCTGAAGAAAGCGTTCACGATTAAGGGACTCGAGATGAAGGCTCAATCCTATGCACGCCTTTTTCGCCAATCGCGCAAAGTAGTCCGGTCCAAGACTCCCATTGCTCTGCACATGAAGCAAATGTCCAGCCGCGGCCAGGCGATCAACGACTTCCATGAATGACGGATTCAGAGTCGGCTCGCCACCAGTAAAAACCCACTTCGAAGCAACACCTCGACAGAACCGTGACTCGATCACGTCAACCGCTGTCCAGATTTTCTCGCGCGTCCAATGAGCGTCGGTATGATTGGAAACAGATGGATGACAGTATGAACAGCTGTAGTTACATCGACGAGAAAGATCCCACGTCACCGTCTTTGGAAAACGCCGATGCGCCTCTTCTTGGGTCGGCGAAACCCAATCTGGCTCGGCAATTTCCGTTTTGCGCTCTGGCAGCGGCTCTGTGCTTCGAACCTGAAACGCCTTGATCCGAGCCTTGCGAAGCTGCATGTCTGCACCACACATACACCAGGTTTTTGTACAACGAATCCACTGCGTCGGCAGTTCAAGACGACCTTGAAAGACATTGCCATAGACGCCGCCAACCCGACAGGTCGCGGCATAGGCCTCACCATCGGGAGAGATGTGAAGGTTTTCTGTTCCCGCCGAACACAGCCAGTCCCGCCATGAGTTCTTGCGTGCAGCCAAGAGCTCCTCAACGGAGAAGTCTTGACGAGTGCTACCTTCGGCCGTGGATTGACAGAGGGATACTGAATGGTGAATGAGTTCGTTGCTCGACATTCTTTCTCGAGTCTATTGAGATGAGGTGGCTATGACAAAGATCTATCTCGATCATGCCGCAACGACCCCGATGCGCCCCGCTGTTCGCAAGCGTCTTCACCAACTTTTTGGCATCGACGGGGTTTGGGCCAATAGCTCGTCAAAGCACTCAGCAGGAGCAGAAGCCTCCGCAATCGTAGAACACGCACGATCGCGAATCGCGGCACTCATAGAAGCGAAAACCAATGAGATCTATTTTACCGGCAGTGCCACTGAGTCAAATAACTGGCTCTTGGCCACGGCGCGCGAGTTTGACCTCGTCACTGCCGTTCTTTCCACCGAGCATTCAAGCCTGCTTGCGCCACTGCAACTCGATTCACGCAACGTTCTGATTCCTGTTGATCGCGATGGACAAATTCAAATTTCTGCTCTCGAGTCGATTCTCCAGAAAGGGACCATCGGCCTTGTTTCAGTTGGCCTCGTCAACAATGAGATCGGAACCATTCAAGATCTTGAACGAGTTGCGACACTCTGCCGAAAACACCGCGCACTCCTTCACACTGACGCCGCACAAGCCCTCGGCCATGCAGTCGTCTCCGTTGAGAAGCTTGGCGTCGACTACATGACGCTCAGTTCTCACAAGGCCGGTGGCCCGAAAGGCGTTGCCGCCCTTTATGCTCGATCCGGATCCCCCCTTCGACCGCTACTCATCGGCGGAGGTCACGAGCGCGGACTTCGCAGTGGAACCGTCGCTGTTGAGCTGATTGACAGCTTTGCTTTGGCCGCGGAATCCGCGTTGAAAACAACGAGCTTATCCTCGTTACGAGAACATCTCATCAAACGACTGCATGCCCTGGATGCTATGTTCGGTCTGGATATATCCATCAACGGTCCCTCTGATACAAATTGGAGCTCTCCGCATATCGTGAGTTTAACGATCCCATCAGTTCATTCCACGACGTTCGTCGAGGACCTCAACCGAAAAGGCGTGCTCTGTTCCGCTGGTGCCGCCTGCAAGGCCAGCAATCCCAGTGGAGCTAAAGATAATCCGGTACTGGTCGCCATGGGACGAGATTCAGATCGGGCCCATCATATCCGACTGAGCATTGGACATACTACGAGCATGTCCGAGATCGACATCGCTATCGAACGTCTAGAAGAATGCTTGATTGGGTTTGGCAAGGTCGCGCGTACAAAATAAACTGACTTCATGGCACATCATTTCGCATGCACTATCGCCACCATTTTGCTTTGTGCCTTTCCCCATGTCGCGAAAGCGCAAAACACCGTACCGCCCGGTGCGTCTCCGGCAAAACCAACGGCGTCCACTCAACCACCCTCACCTGTTGCTTCGCCCTCCGCTGTGCAGAAAGCCCAGCTGTTATTTCCGGCATTCAACGATGTTCAGTATCGCGGATCTCAGGCCGCCGGTCGTCCGAGCTTGTTGGTATTCGCACAAAACGGACATCCGATTTGGCTCAAGCAGGCGCCCACTCTGCAGGTGATTATGCGAAGCGCTGACCGCGTTGATGCCGACGTCTTTCAGATCGACATCACCGACCAAGCCGTATGCAGTGGTTTTAAGGTTACGACTCCGGGAACAATCTTGGTGATGAAAGATGGCGTGGAGCGACTTCGAGGCAATGGAATGGTCCGCGAAGCCGCGCTTAGAAAATTCTTGCGCCTTGTTCCGACGCTTTAGAGATCAGTGCCGGCTAAGAACAGCCGCTCGAACCATCTCGAGCAGAGGTGAAGACACCAGGCCGATGATAACAGTTAGTGCCGCTGTGAAAACCAGAGTGGCCTTCGCCAATCCGCCTGTCGCAACAAGCTCATCGCTAGTTTCCTCAGAGTCGGTCATGTAAATGACCACAACCGGGCGAAGATAGTAGTATACCGACACGACTGAATTCAAAACACCCCAGAACGCCAACCAGTAAAGATCTTGCTCAATCGCAACGCCAAACAGGCTGAACTTACCAAAAAATCCAAGCGTCGGCGGAACGCCCGCTAGCGAAAACAAGATCACCGCCAACGCCGCTGCTAGGACCGGATGCTTCTTCGCCAAGCCCTTCAGATCATCGACGTTCAAGCCAACTCCAACTTTTTTCTCAAGAATTCCGATGAGCGCGAACGAGCCCAGCGTCATAACGGTGTATGAGAATAAGTAAAACAACACGATGATGGCCGCCGAATCATAATTGTCGCCAAAGGCCGCGGCAATCAGGCCAATCATGATATAGCCAGAATGAGCGACCGATGAGTACGCCAAAACTCGCTTAAAGTTCTTCTGCAAAATCGCAGCGGTATTGCCCACGGTCATCGTCATCACCGCAAGCCATGAAAGAGCGCTCATCAGCTTTGGCTCAGCCTGATATCCGGCGCTTTGAAATACTCGCAACATTGCAATGAAGGTTGCCGCTTTGACGGCTGTCGCCATGAAAGCCGTGATTGGAGTCGGAGACCCCTGATACACATCGGGTGTCCAAAAATGAAAAGGGAAAATCGAAACCTTAAAGGCAAAGCCCAGGATCAACATTCCGATTCCGAAATAGAACAAATGATTCTTATTCGTCAGCAACTCGCCGACTTTCGCAGTAATAGCGGGAATTTGCGTCGAACCGACCGTTCCATAAATCATCGCAATTCCATAGAGGAAAATCGCCGATGCAAAGCTACCCAGAACGAAATACTTAAAGGCTGCTTCTTTCGAAAGAATCTCTTCGCGGCTCATCGCAATCAGAATGTAGATGCAAAGAGACATGGTCTCGATGCCCAGGAAGGTCACGATCAAATCGTTTGAAAGCAGAAGGATCAGCATGCCGATCACACTGCCCATCATTAAAAAACACTTCTCAGAGAAGAGTCGCTTGAATGTATCAACGTGGTCGTAGGCCATCATCATCGCAAATGCGGCTGATCCCAGAATTAAATACGTGCCCCAAACTCCCATTCCATCAAGAACAAGGGCATCGGAAAACGCCGTCTGCTTAGCGCCCGACATCGAAGCCGTTAGAAAGCCAGCGGCGACCAATCCAAGTATCGAATACGCAATGGTCACAAAGGGTGCTGGCTCACGGTTCGAATTGAAAACCTTGATCATAACCGGAATAAGGCTCGCCACCAAAAGAACGAGCATCGGAGCGACAACAAGAATGTCTTTAAGGGCGATCATTTTTTCTCCTTCTGATCAGCCATCGCGGCGGCCGTCAGTTTTCCAGTCTCCGTTGGGGACTCCAGAATCGTCAGCTGATAGGCATCTTTGTTGGCCACAAAGTGCTCAACAGATGCCTTTGTGTACTTCAAAAATGGCTCGGGCATCAGGCCCATCCAGAAAATCAGAATCACAAGCGGCACCATGACAACAAACTCGCGAATGCCAACATCGTGCAGTGGATGGTGTTCATCTTTAACGAGAGGGCCGGCCTCGCCAAAGAAAACTCGCTTAAACATCCAGAGCATGTAGACAGCACCCAGAACAACACCAACAACAGCCAGTGAACCAAAGGCTTTATTGGCCTGGAATCCACCGAGGAGAATCAAAAACTCGCCAACAAAACCATTGGTCATCGGCACCGCTATACTCGACAGGGTCACGATGAAAAATAAAATCGTGTAAATCGGCATCGCCTTCGCGAGGCCACCGTAGCGCTCAATTTCGCGCGAGTGCGTGCGCTCATAAATCATGCCGACCAAGAGGAAGAGTGCACCCGTGCTCACACCGTGATTGAGCATCTGATAGATCGCTCCCGTCACACCGTAAGAGTTCATCGCAAACAAGCCAAGAACCACATAACCCATATGTGATACCGACGAGTACGCCACGAGCTTCTTCATGTCGGGCTGAACCATCGCCACCAAGGCGCCGTAAACAATGCCGACGGCACCCAAAAATAAGAAGACCCAGGCGTAGTGCTCGGCCGCTTCAGGAAACAGCGGAATCACGAATCGCAAGAAGCCGTAGGTACCCATCTTCAGCATCACGCCAGCCAACACAACTGAACCTGGAGTTGGAGCTTCAACGTGCGCATCCGGCAACCAAGTGTGGACCGGGAACATCGGGACTTTAATTGCAAAGGCCAACGAAAAGACAAAGAACAGAAGTGACTGGGGATTCAAAAACTCGCCAGCTACAAACGGAACTTTGAGTTTATAAAGCTCAAGGACATTTGCAGTCATGTAGCCCAATGTATCACGAGCTGTGAACATCAGATAGATGATGCCCAATAGCATCAACAGCGATCCAACCATCGTATAGAGGAAGAACTTCATCGTGGCGTAAACGCGACGCTGTCCACCCCAGATGCCGATGATGAAATACATCGGAACCAGCGAGAGTTCGAAAAACACATAGAACAAAACCAGATCAAGGGCGACAAATGAGCCAAGCATCGCCGTTTGCAAAGCAAATAGCGCACAATGAAAAGCGCGGCTCTTTTTATCGATCGCTGTCCAGCTGCCCAAGACAACGACCGGAAGCAAGAATGTCGTCAGCAGCACCAGCCAAAACGAAATTCCATCGATTCCAAGAAGGTATGAAATTCCCAAAGCTGGAACCCATGGGAAAAACTCCGCCATTTGAACGGCAGGTGTTGCCGGATCAAAGCCCTTGAACAGCAGTAAACTCACAGCAAACTGAATCAGAGCAAAGCCAAATGCGGCAGGGCGAACCCAAGACTCTTTTGGAAGAATCGCAAGAACGAGGGCGAAAAGAAGCGGTAAAAATACGATCAGCGACAATAACATGTCTTAGCCTCCAAACGCCTGCATGAGGAGTTTTCCAAGAGAAGCGCGCAATTCGAACAAGAAGGCCAAGAAGCCGACCACTCCCAACGCGATAAACAACGCATACTGCTGTAAGTTTCCACTTTGCAGCGTCCGTGCAGTCGACCCGATTCCCTTTACTAGATCACCCGCCACAAAAGTCGCACGATCGATAAAGTTCACATCGACAAAGGCCCAAAGCGCCTTACTGCCGTTCACGATTGGGTCAATGATCTTGGCAAAGTAAATCTCATCAACAAAGTACTTGTTATAGACAAGGGTGTGGAGTCGGCCCATTCGGTTTTTCACACGCTCAACAACAGCCGGCTCTTTCACATAGAAGAAATAGGCCGTAATCGCCGAGAGGCCCGCGATCGACACTGAAAGACCCATCAAAATCCACTCCATCACCGCCGAACCATGGGTTTCCCCGGCAGGCACCGCAATGAATCCGTGAAGCCAATGCTCAAGCCAGTTTCCAGGATGACCAGGAAGAATCTCGCCAATGACATGCGGAATCCCCATAAATCCACCAACGGCCGAGAGAATCGCCAAGACGACAAGAGGAATCGCCATCGATGGTCCCGCCTCGTGCGGATGTGTGTGGTGCTCATCAAAGCGAGGTTTGCCCCAGAACGTCAGCGCCATCAATCGCGTCATATAGAATGCCGTGCAAGCCGCGCCAACAAAGCCCGCAAGCCAAAGCCATACAGACCCGTGTGGCGAAGAGAACGCAAACCACAGAATTTCATCTTTTGAGAAGAAGCCCGCAAACGGAGGCAAACCGATGATCGCAATCCAACCAACAAAGAAAGTCAGGTGCGTGAGTGGCATGTACTTCGCCAGTCCGCCCATTTTTCGGATATCTTGTTCTTCGTGCATTCCGTGAATCACCGAACCCGAACCCAAGAACATCAGGGCTTTGAAAAATGCATGCGTGACCAAGTGGAACATTGCCGCACCAAACGCGCCAACACCGCAGGCAAGAAACATGTATCCGAGCTGCGAAACCGTTGAATATGCGAGTACCTTCTTTATATCGAACTGAGTCAGACCGATTGTCGCCGCCATCACCGCCGTCGCTGCGCCAACAATCGCAATGACCATCATTGCGTTTGGCGCGAGGATAAAGAGTGGGCTCAATCGCACAATCATATAGACGCCCGCGGTGACCATCGTCGCCGCATGGATCAAGGCCGAGACCGGTGTCGGACCCGCCATTGCATCAGGTAGCCAAACATAAAGCGGAATTTGGGCCGACTTTCCCGTCGCTCCGACGAATAAAAACAGCGCTGCCAGAGTGATCGGCCCCGTCCATCCCGTCTCGGCCGCAAGTCCCGCAACCTTTGAGATGATTTCACTAAATCCAAGCGATCCAAACGTAATGAATAGCATGAACATACCGAGCAAAAATCCGGCGTCACCAATACGATTGGTGACAAAGGCCTTCATTCCCGCTGCCGCTTTTTCTTTGTCCGTAAACCAGAAGCCGATCAAAAGGTATGAGCAAAGACCAACACCCTCCCAGCCAACGAACATCAGCACGAGGTTTTCGCCAAGGATCAACAGCAACATGTTGAATAAGAACAGATTCAAATAGGCAAAGTACTTCGTCGGCCTCTCATCGTGCGACATATAGCCAATCGAGAACAGGTGGATCAATGTTCCCACACCTGTGACAACCAAGACCATCAACGCCGAAATGTGATCGATGACAAACGACACCGGAACTTCAAGACCGGCAATCGATATCCATTGAAAGAAGTCTGCGGTCACCGCTTTTGGAGCGCCTTCGCCAAAAAGTCGCATCACGATTGCAAGCGCCGAGATAAATGAGATCCCTGCCGCGGCCGTCGCAATCGTGCCCGCCAGCATGTAGTTCTTCGACTTCCACCGAAGACCGTTTGCCACAAAGCCCAAGAGCGGAGCCAGAATCAAAATCGCAAAGAGAAATTCTGCTTTTGAGGATGCCATCGACCTATCCCTTCAGGTGCTCAAAGTACCGAATATTCACTTCGCGGAACTTTTTAAAGATCGTTGTCGCAAGCGCCAAACCAACCGCCGCTTCTGCTGCGGCAATCGTCATGACAAAGAAAACCATCGCCTGCCCGTCCATGTTTTGGAGGTAGCGAGAAAAGGCGACGAACGCGATATTGACCGCATTCAACATCAATTCAATCGACATCAAAATGACGATTATATTCCGGCGCATTAAGACGCCAACAACTCCAAGCGAAAAAAGAATCGCTGATAGAATCAAATAGTGGTTCAAACCCACGCTTGAAATTGAATCGACCACAACAGCACTAGTCGGCATGTGTGCCTCCTTGAATGCGAGACAGCGCTACTGCGCCAATCGCGATAAAGAGGAGCAGGGCTCCCATAGCTTCGAACGAAAAAAGGTATTTTTTAAATAGAAGATCGGCCAAGTCCTTTGTCGACTGCGTTGCCGACACAACGCCGGTCAGCTTTGAGAATCGCGCATCTCCAGACATCGAGGCCGCTCCACCAGCGATTGCGAAAATCATGGCGGCAGATACGATCTTAAAAAATCCGGAAACAATACCCTTTGAAAAGGCCCGTTTCTCGGTTTTCGTGTCGAACAACATCAGGACCATCACAAACAGTACGAGAACCGCTCCGGCATAGACGATGAGCTGAACTCCGGCAACAAACCAAGCCGAAAGCGAAGCAAAAAGACCGGCGACAGAAACCATGGTGAGCGCAAGTGAAAGTGCGCAATAGATTGGATTGGATTGAAGGATTACGCCAAGGGCCGAAAGCACAGCCACACCAGCGAGAAAGTAAAATAGAATGTCGTTCAAACTGAGTGACATCTCGACTCCTTATTTATGACCGAACCAAACCCAAAGGGCGGTCACGCAAACATTGAATAGCGCCCACGGCAACATCGACTTCCATCCGAGATTCATGAGCTGATCATAGCGGAAACGCGGGAGCGTCCACCGAACTTGAATGAAGATCCAGAGCAGTAGGGCAATCCGCAAAAGTAATGAAAGGTGGAAGGTCACCGCCGTCAAGATCGAAGCGAGATTGCCACCAACCACGCCCTGCCAGAACGCCAGAACGTCTTCAGGCATCACGCCCGGAATATTGTATCCACCAAGATAGAACGTCGCCAAAAGGGCACTCGCGACCATCATATGGCCGTACTCACCAATGAAGAACATCAGGAGTTTAAATCCTGCATACTCGGTGTGAAATCCAGCGACGAGCTCACCCTCGGCCTCAGGTAAGTCGAAAGGCAGACGATTGGCCTCAGCGAAGGTCGCCGAGAAGAACAGAATTGCGCCCAACGGCTGGTAAAATACGCCCCAATTTGGGAGCCATGAAATCACATGCTCGGCACCAAACGCCCGGAACGTCAGCGGTCCCGTTTGTGCTGCAACGATCTCATTGAAACTGAACGTGCCATAAACGATGAGAATTCCAACGAGCGATAGTGATAGTGCCAGTTCGTATGAGATTGCCTGTGCGCTCGCGCGCACCGCGCCCATCAATGAATATTTATTCGAAGAGCCCCAGCCGGCCATCAAGAGCGAATAAACACCAAGAGATGAAATTCCAAGTACGAACACAATACCGATCCCAAGGTCGTAGCCCTGGAATGCAAAAGTGTAAGGCCCCCACATCTGACCAAGCATCTGAAAGGGTTCAATTTTTATTGGAACCGACAGCGGAAGAGACGCGAACGACAATGCGCCCGGGATCATCGCCATGATCGGTGCGAAGAAATACATAAATCGAACGCCCTGGCGCGGAACGAACTCTTCTTTAAAAAGAAACTTCACCGCATCGGCCGCGAGCTGCAACAGGCCCAGGGGTCCAACGCGATTCGGACCAAGACGGTTCTGAATGAATGCCGAGCCACGACGCTCCAACCAAACCAATATTGGAACCGCCTGAACCATCATCAAAAAGATGACGAACATCTTCAGTATGTTCACCGTTATTTCAAAAACGTCTTTTCCCATTTCCTAGTTCCAATCGAGAGCTTTGGATTTAACTTCCCAAATCAAACCAACAACAAAGAGCAATACAAAGACGCCCATCACGCCCAGCATGTAGCCACCAGTTCCATCCTGGATGGAATCAAGAAACTTAATCGCCCACGGATACATAAAAATGATTTCGATATCGAAAAGAATAAATAGAATCGCGGTCAGATAAAATTTGATCGAGATTTTGGTATCGGCCATTTCTGTACCGGGAAGACCGCACTCATACGGCATATTTTTTACTTTCTGCGATGCCGGATCCTTTGATGTGTTCTTTGGTCCGAGCAAGCCGGTTCCAAAAACAATAATGACTCCAAAGACGAGAACGAGCGCCGCCAAAATAATGACCGGCAACAGGGCCCCAGAATTGGTCATGTCTACTCCCGATGGTGACAAAAACAGTTTCAAATTTTACAACCGTTCTCACTTATACCGACGGGGAAGACGGATTCCAAGGACTGAGAAAACAAGGGCTTGCCGCAACGCAGCCCAAATCGGTCGACTGCCAAAGCAGTGACTTGAAAGTAGGCATCGACGTGGCATCAGCGACATCGGGTACAAGCAACGGATTTGAGTTTCACACCCTCAACGGCCTTGCGCGCGCTATTGAATACGGAGATCACACCGGAGGTCGACTTGAACTGGTTGGTTTTGATCGGCCCGAGGTCCTTGCGATGCTTTCCGTTCAAGAGCTTCCACCAGCACTTCAACGACCAATGGTCTTTATTTTTGCAACAGATGCCGACGCCGCCGACTTTGAATCTGCTGTTCGTTTTTTCAGCAACAAGATTCGTGTCTCGCATTTGCCGAGCTTTGACATCAGTGCTTACTCGGGGCTGTACCCCAGTCCGCGCACTGTTGCCTCGCGAATTCATTGGCTCTGGAATCTCGCCGCAAAAACGCCCGACACTCTTTTTACGGCGACGGTTGAGTCGCTCTCTCAGCGCACGATTCCAAAAACTGTCTTATCCAAGAGCGGATTAAAGTATCGAAAAGGACAGGATATTTCTCAAACTCTTTCAGACGACCTGTTGCGTCTAGGATATCAATCGTCTCCGTTGGTCGAAGACGTCGGGAGCTTCGCGATTCGTGGTTCCGTTGTCGATATTTTCTCCCCGGCTCACGATCTTCCGCTGCGATTTGATCTCTTCGGCGACACGATTGAGTCGATTCGACACTTCAATCCTGCCGACCAGCGGTCCGCCGATGAGCTCACGACAACAGCGACTATAGTTCCAGCAAAGGAGTTTTTGCTTACAGATGAGGCAAAAGAAACCGCTTCACAATGGTTCAAACGAGATCTCCAGTCCCGGAAGCTGGAGACATCTGAAACTCGCGAGCTTCTCCAATCGCTCGCTCTCGGTCACCTTTTTCCCGGCATTGATTTTCTTCTTCCAGCCTTCCATAAGACTTTCGAGACGCCACTCGATCACGCTCCTGCCGAGACGCTCATTTGGATGGTGAACCCCATCGAGCTCTCGCGCGCAGCGGACACTCTCAGTGCCGATCTGAAGCGCGGCTTCGAAAGCTCGCTCGATATGCCGATCGCACCTCCTCCAAATAGCCTATATCGGCCGCTCGATGAGTGGAACTTTGATGGAATCTCAGCGTCGATTTCGGTTTCGAAGGTTCTGTTCAGTCAGATTCAAGAGAGCGACAGTGCCCAGGCCCACGAGCTTGATCAGCAAGATCGACTCAAAGATTCGCTTCGTCTCTCCGTCGTCGAAGTGCGTTTTCCGGCCCCATCGCCACAGTCACCCATCGGGTCTGAAGCCATCGCACGCCTCCAGTCATGGAAGAGCGCCAATGAAAGCATCTTTCTTTCCGCCGGAACGCTGGCGCAATGTCAGCGCCTTCACCTCCTGCTTGAGAATAACGGCTATCAATCGGAGATTTTGAGCGAAGGCGATTTCAATTGGTCCGAGGCCGCCCATCGGCAATCCGCCCAAAGCAAACTCATTTCCATCGTTCCACGACCGCTCTCTTTGAGTTTTCGACTTCCTCAGGAAAAGCTGGTTTTCCTGCGAGATGAAGATTTCTTTGGTCGAAAAACTCATCGCCGAGAGAAGAAGTCGGACTCACAAGCGGCATTCAAAGATGCAACGGCCTCTCTTGCATTCACCGACCTTGAACCTGGCGATCGGATTGTTCACAGCCAGCACGGCATCGGACTCTATGAGGGCCTCAAACTCATGTCCGTCAATGGCATTGAAGCCGAGTTCCTGACCCTCAGCTACAAAGACGGCGACAAGCTTTATCTCCCGATCTATCGCATATCGCAGATACAGAAGTACTCCGGCCCTGGTGGCGAGGCCCTGATCGACAAACTCGGTGGCGTCGGTTGGGCCAAAACCAAAGTGAAGGTCCGCAACCAGCTACGAGAACTCGCGGGCGATCTACTGCAGCTTTACGCGAAGCGCGCGCAAATCACCCGGCACGGATTTCCGAGCGACGAAAAGGCAACGCAAGAGTTTTCTCTTTTTGAGGCCGCTTTTCCCTACGACGAGACAGATGATCAGCTCAAGGCCATTGGCTCAATTGTCGACGATATGACCGGCGACAAGCCGATGGACCGTCTGATTTGCGGTGACGTCGGCTTTGGTAAAACCGAGGTCGCCATGCGCGCGGCGTTCAAAGCTATTCAAGGCCGGAAGCAGGTGGGCGTACTCGCGCCCACAACAGTTCTTAGTTTTCAGCATCTTGAGACATTTCAAAAACGTTTTAAAAATTGGCCCGTTGTCATTCGCGCACTCAATCGTTTCGTTCCTCCGGCCGAACAGCGAAAGACACTCAATGAAATCAAAGATGGCAAAGTCGACATCGTGATCGGCACCCATCGCCTGCTCAGCAAAGATCTTGAATTTAAAGATCTCGGGCTGCTCATCATTGACGAAGAGCAGCGCTTCGGCGTGGGTCACAAAGAGAAGATTCGCAAACTTCGCGTTGGAGTCGATACCCTCACACTTTCCGCAACACCAATACCGCGAACGCTTAATATGTCTCTCGTCGGAATTCGCGATCTCAGCCTGATCAATACACCGCCAATTGACCGATTGCCGACGCGAACCTTTGTCTGCAAGTTCGACGAGGAGACAATCCGGCGCGGAATCCTCTCAGAGATCCAACGGGGCGGCCAGGTTTTCTTCCTACACAATCGAGTACAGTCCATCTACGGCGTTGCTGATGAGCTTCGCAAGCTTGTACCCGAAGCCCGCATCCGCGTTGGACACGGCCAAATGGAAGAGCATGAGCTTGAGGCGACAATGATCGCGTTTTTCAATCACGAGATCGACGTGCTGCTCTCAACGACAATCATCGAATCCGGCATCGATAACCCGCGCGCCAACACCATGTTTATCGACAACGCTCATCAACTTGGCCTCAGTCAGCTCTATCAACTGCGCGGACGTGTCGGTCGCTCAAAAGAGCGCGCGTATTGTTACCTACTTGTTCCACAGAATAAACGAATCGAGTCCGACGCGCAGGAACGTCTCAAGGTCATTCAAGAGAACACGGCTCTCGGAAGCGGCATCACCATCGCCCATCACGATCTCGAACTTCGCGGCGCCGGCAATCTTCTCGGCGAAGACCAGTCGGGACATATCGAGGCCGTCGGTTATGAAACCTATCTTGAGCTTCTCGAAGAAACGATTCGCGAACTCAAAGGCGAAGATATCACCGAGAAGATCGAGCCCGATATCAACGTGCGAATTCAAGCCCTCATCCCCGACAGCTATGTTCCCGATATTCGCATTCGACTCGCGTGGTATCGAAATCTCTCGCAGATTCAAAGCCCAGAAGATGTCGATCGTATGGAAGAACAGCTCGCCGATCAATTCGGTCGACCACCCGAGCCTGTTATCGACCTGCTCGGCCTCATGCTGATTCGTTCTATCTGCCGCGATCTCGGAGTCCGCGATCTTAGCTCTGGGCCAAAAGCGATTTCACTCGCCTTTACAAATCAAACGCCGCTACCGCCTCAAGAAATCGTCAAACTTGCGGCTCGCGAGAAGGGACGAATTACACTCACTCCCGATATGCGCGTGAACATTCGTATGGAAAATATCACCTGGCCGAAGATCTATGATGAGCTCATCGGTCTCCAAAAGCTCTGTCCGACCTAAAGCCTAGCTAATGGCTAGGCGGACTTCCGTAGCGCGGCTTTTCGACGCAATGTCTCGTATTCTGTCCTAGATGAGGCGTCTTAAAATCGCTCTGCTGTTTTGTATGACTTTGTTCTCTGCGGAGTTACGCGGGGAAGAGTCTTCAATTTCAGATCTCGAAATTGGACAGCTGCTCTTGATCGGCTTCAAGGGTCAATCCGTCGATGAAGGTCTAAAAACCGCAATTCAAGCCTTCCATCCCGGCGGAGTTCTCCTCTTCGGGAGAAACGTTCAAACTGTCTACCAGGTCGCAGAACTAACTCACGCCGCACAAAAGCTTTCACTCGCGCATAGTAAAAAGCCACTCCTCATTGCCATCGATCAAGAGGGAGGCAATGTTATTCGACTCCGACATGCGCCACCACTTCCCAGCGCACTCGCCATTGCGCAAACAAAGAATCCGCAGATTGCAGAGAAGGCCGGACGCGCCACTGGTGCTCTTTTGCGAACCCTCGGTATCAATACCAATCTGGCGCCCGTTGTCGACGTATCCGATCCGAGTACTGACACATTCTTGGGTACTCGATCCTTTGGAAATGATCCTGGACTCGTTGCAAAACTCTCTTCCCACTTTGCTCTCGGTCTCCAGGCCGAGCGAGTCATGCCGATCGCCAAGCACTTCCCTGGCCACGGTGACGCCTCGGGCGACTCGCACTTCGTCGCCGCGAGTAGCCCGCTCACCCGCGACGAGGTGATGAGCAAAGACCTCGCTCCGTATCTTGCTCTATCGGCAACTCTTGAAAAGCCGTGGGGCATTATGCTCGCTCACGTCAGCTTTCCCAAAATCGATCCAAGCAAAATGCCAGCAACATTTTCTCCCATCATCGTCCAGGGCCTCCTTCGTAAAGAACTTGGCGACGACGTTCTCGTTGTCACCGATGACATCGAGATGGCTGGCGCAAGTACCGAGTCCGACATCGGCAACCGCTCTGTTCGCGCTATTGAAGCCGGCGCCGACATGGTCATGATCGCATGGAGTCTTAAAGTTCAAAAACAAGTCTTTTCCGCAATAAGAAAAGCAATCGACTCCGGTCGATTGAAGCCTGAACGCATCCGTCAATCACTGCGTCGAATAGAGCTCGCAAAATCTCGATACACTAAGGGCGACCACAAACTTCCGACCATTGCAAAACTGAAAGAAGCAATGAAGAACCCTCTCTTTGGCGAGGTGGGTGACAGCGTTCTCGCGGCATTTCTAAACGCAAATACCACGCGCACTCCGGCATCCATATCACCCATTGAAAAGAATGATGAGGCCGTGCTTCTTCTCTCTCCACGTCTCGATTTCATTAAATCATTTCGAAGTGCCGCAAAGGGCTTTCAGATTCGCGCGGTCCATTTAACTCCCGCGCAGATCGCACACGTTGAACGAGAGATCCGCGGCCATCCCAATTCAAAGATCGTGGCCTATGCCTCGGGCCCGCAAGCTGTAAAATTCATTTCGAAGCTCGACGATGGTGTCAAGAGCCGCGTCCACCTTGTCAGTGTCGAAACTTCGGCGATGATTCCAGATGCCGACAAATTCCTTTCCGTCTTGCAGCCCTACTATCGTCACCCTCAGTTGGGCCGCGCCATCGCATCGCTCATTCTTGAGCGCGAAACTTCATCTTCCCCATCTTCAAAAGAGGAAACTCAAACTCCTCAATCCGGCCATCCCTGAGTGCGATTTCGACCTTTGATGCACCAATCATGAGGTCCACGAGATGTGAAGTTCGACGTTCAAATGCCGCGAGTCGTAGTTTTTCAACGTCAAAAAACTGAAACTCAAATTTCTCAAGACCCGATTCAACCAGCGCCTCGACTAGAAACGGCAGATGAAGCATCGATACAGTTCCCGGTTCAGCCCATTCAACCTCACCCTTTTTTTCACCGTGTTCCCGAACAATTTGGTGCTCGAGACGAAGCTTCCGCTCCCGCTCGGTATACTGCGCAGAAATCCGATCGATTTTAATCACAGGTTGAAACAGGCCTCCGGTTACGACCAATTCCGCCGCAAGCGAAACGACATTCGCATCGTTAACAGCCGCATACGTCAGATGCGCCTGTATGAACAGGCCATCAATAAAAAACCGACGCTCTGAACTGGTGTCCAGCGGCGTCGGTTTCCAAGTCACAAGATCTTTCGAACTAAAGTGACCGTTCAAAGCTATCGACTACTAGTGGGTGGTATCGTTAGATGCATGAAACGACCTGCGGATCTCGGAACGTTCGAGCTTACGCCGATATTTCTCCATCGCATCCGGATCGAGCTCGCCAGAATCAAGTCGCTCCTGCGAGAGTTTCCAAGCCGCGAGTGCCCGATCCTGATCAATGTCTTCTGGACGCTCGGCTGTTTCAGCCAAGACAACAACGCCTTTGGGATTCACTTGGCAGTAACCCCAAGAAACAACGACCGGAAGAAGCTCCGTTTGACCCTTCAAACGATACCGCAAAACACCTGTCGTCAGCGTCGTCATCAACGGCGCATGTCCCGGCAGAATATTGAGCTCACCGCGATGACCCGGAACGAAAACTTCTTCGACCTCAACGTCTGTAAGAAGTCTCCGTTCTGGAGTAACAAGGGTGAGTTTCAGTGTAACATCAGCCATTTATCCTCACCTTAAAGGCGGTTCGCCTTTTCGATTGCGTCCTCAACAGTTCCAACCATGTAGAACGCCTGCTCTGGGAGCGCATCGTGTTTGCCATCAAGAATCTCGCGGAATCCACGAACTGTATCCTTAATGTCCACGTACTTTCCGGGCATACCAGTGAACTGCTCAGCAACGAAGAACGGCTGCGATAAGAAGCGCTGTGCTTTACGAGCACGCGATACAACCAGTTTATCTTCTTCAGACAATTCATCCATACCCAAGATGGCGATGATGTCCTGCAATTCGCGGTAACGCTGCAAGAGAGCCTGGATGTCGCGAGCCGTACGATAGTGTTCTTCGCCAACAATCAACGGATCCAAGATACGCGAAGTCGACTGAAGGGGGTGAACCGCAGGGAAGATCGCCATTGCCGCGATATCGCGGTCAAGGTTGGTTGTCGCATCCAAGTGAGTGAAAGTTGTTGCCGGAGCTGGATCGGTGTAGTCGTCCGCCGGAACGTAAACCGCCTGAACCGAAGTGATCGAACCCTTCTTCGTCGAAGTGATTCGCTCCTGCATTGCGCCCATATCAGTCGCGAGTGTCGGCTGGTAACCGACCGCTGATGGAATACGGCCCAAGAGAGCCGAAACCTCGGCACCCGCCTGAGTGAAGCGGAAGATGTTATCAACGAAGAACAAAACGTCTTGTCCGGCTTCATCACGGAAATACTCAGCAATTGTCAGAGCCGTCAACGCAACACGAGCACGTGCTCCAGGCGGTTCGTTCATCTGACCGAACACGAGCGAAGTCTTCTCGATAACGCCAGATTCTTTCATCTCGCGCCAAAGATCGTTTCCTTCACGTGTACGTTCGCCCACGCCCGCGAACACCGAGTATCCTCCGTGCTCTGTCGCGATGTTACGGATGAGCTCTTGGATCAAAACGGTTTTACCGACGCCGGCACCACCGAAGAGACCGATCTTTCCGCCCTTCATATATGGAGCAAGAAGGTCGACAACTTTGATACCAGTCATCAACATTTCAGCCTTAGTCGACTGTTGATCGAAACTCGGAGCTTGGCGGTGAATATCCCAGTGCGCCTTCGCCTGGATTGGGCCCGCTTCGTCGATCGGCTCGCCAACAACGTTGATGATACGGCCGAGAACTTCTTTACCCACAGGAGCCTGGATCATCTTTCCTGTGTTGGTCACTTTCAATCCGCGAACCAAACCTTCTGTCGAATCCATCGCAATTGCGCGGCAGGCGCGATCACCGAGGTGCTGTGCAACCTCGAGAATCAAGTTGCCTTCACGATTGTCGATCGCTGAATTTGTAACTTTCAAAGCTGTGCTGATCGCTGGGAGCTCTCCTGTCGGGAACTCAACGTCGACCACCGGACCCATAACTTGGCTAATAACTCCAGTTTCCATCACTCTACCTCAGGCTTTCAGGGCTTCCGCACCGCTGGTGATCTCGATCAATTCTGTCGTGATCGCCGCTTGGCGAGCCTTATTATATGTCAAAGTTAAATTTCCGATCATTTCGCCGGCGTTCTTAGTCGCGTTCTCCATCGACGTCATACGCGCGCCGTGTTCCGCCGCAACAGACTCCGAGAGACAACGATAAACCTGAACATTGAAGTGTTTGAGCACAAGCTGCTCGATCACTTCTGCAGGCGCCGGTTCAAAAATCATATCCGCCGGGAATCCGCCTTCGCCTTTTCCGATGGTCGCGAAT
>JAEUWE010000040.1 GCA_016791465.1 Pseudobdellovibrionaceae bacterium | reverse complement strand
GGTCTACAGGATTTGTTGGTTGTGGAGCTTAAGGCGGGAGTGCGCCCAGGTGTGAAAGCCGGCGATCGCATTGAGATTCCGTTCGTGGAGTCCTACGTCGATGAACTCGATTACGATGAGGCGCGCCTGACGATGACGATTCCCGATCAGCTGATTGAAGTTCAACTGGGTCTTGATGGAAATGATCCTGATGAAAAAGATGGCGCTGATGACGCGTCGGCCGATGATGAGCAGGAAGAAAAATAGAGTTTCTCTATGAAGATTGGCGTGGTGACGCTTTTTCCCGAGTTGATTGAACCGAGTCTTAAAGCGGGTGTGGTCGGTGCCGCACTGAAGGCTGGAAGCTGGGAGCTCACAGTCGTCAATCCTCGGCAGTTTACTCACGATGTCCATAAGACTGTCGATGATCGACCATTTGGCGGTCGCGACGGAATGTTGATGCTCGGCGAGCCGCTGGCTCAATCTGTTGAACTTGCAAAAACGAAAATGCCAGGTGCGCGCGTGGTTCATCTTTCGCCTCGCGGCAGACTTTTTACCGATCGGATTGCGCGCGAGTGGGCAGCTGAGGGTCGCGATTTGATCTTGGTTTCAAGTCGATACGCCGGCGTCGACGAAAGATTCATTGAAGAGTGCTGCGATGAAGAGCTTTCGATTGGCGACTTCGTCGTCAGTGGCGGCGAGTGGCCGGCTCTGATGGTGATCGATGCGGTCCTTCGCCACCGGCCGGGAGTGCTCGGCAACAGCGCCTCGGCTGAGGTGGACTCGTTTGCCGACGGCCGATTGGAGTCGGCACAGTATACGCGCCCACGAGAGTGGCGTGGACGAATGGTGCCGAGTGCGCTCTTTGGCGGGGATCCTAGAAAAATCACCGCGTTTGAGTGGCTCAGTTCGATGGTCGCCACGATTGAACGCCGACCGGATTTGGCGGCACAGCTTGATCGAACTTTGGTTCGTGAGGAGTGGACGTTGCAGAGTAAGTGGCTTGATCGTGAGGATCCTGCAGTGATCAGGGCGCTTTCGGTGTTTGAAACATGGCTGAAGGCGGGTGTCCGGTGAGAGTCGCTGTTGGTCTCGTTCACTATCCAATTCAAGATCGACGCAAAAAGATTGTTGCGACGAATGTGACGAACCTCGATGTTCACGACATCGCGCGGGCGTCGCGGACGTTTGGTGTTGAGCGCTATTTTATTATTCATCCCATGCACGATCAGCGGGCCTTTGTTCACCGAATGCTCGATCACTGGCGGGTCGGCGATGGTGCTCAGTTCAATCCGATGCGCAAAACGGCCCTGACAATGGTTGATACTGCCGAGAGTCTTGAGGCTGCGATTGCGGAGTGGGACCGGCAAATTGTGGCGGCGGGTGGGGTCGTGGGCGACCGGCCTCTTGTGGTCTCAACCCATGCCCGGGCGCTCGAAGGCGTGCCGATGGTGTCGTTTCAAGAGATGCGGGACCGGATACAGAGTGAGCCTGAAACCCGCTTATTTTTGATCTTTGGCACCGGATTTGGCCTGACTGAAGAATTTATGCGTGGCTGCGACCTTCTGCTGGCTCCCATTCGTGGAGCTCCACCCGATGATTACAGGCATCTTTCCGTGCGGTCGGCTGTGAGTATCATCCTTGACCGACTTTTGGGGTCGTGGTAACCCTTAGCACCTTAGAAAAAGCGAAGCGAGTGAGGCTATTATTATGGCAGCTAAAACAGAGAAATCAGCGAAAACGAAGTCTACAAAATCTGCTTCTGGCGCCGTTAAAACGTCGGCTAAGACAGCGAAAACCTCAGCTAAAGCGGCAGCTCCTAAAAAAGCGAAAGCAGCACGTCCCGCTGGTGAGACTGATCTCGTTCGCAAAGTGGCTTTGAAGAAGACAGCCGACAACAAAGGTATTCCTGAGTTTGGCGCTGGTGACACTGTTGGCGTTTACGTGAAAGTTCGCGAAGGCGAAAAAGAGCGCGTTCAGTTGTACAAAGGTGTTTGCATTAAGGTTCAAGGCGAAGGCCCAACCCGCACGTTCACCGTTCGCAAGATTTCGGCTGGTGTTGGTGTTGAGCGTACGTTCCCATTCCGCAGCCCATCGGTTGATCGCGTTGAAGTGATCTCGCGCGGTAAAGTTCGTCGTTCGAAGCTCTATTTCCTCCGCGATCTCAAAGGAAAAGCAGCGCGCCTCACGTCGGTGATGGTTGGTCTGAAAGACGAGAACGCAGCAGCGGCAGCTGAAGCGGCTCCGACTGAGTCGTAAGACTTCGCTTTTAACCGGTGATCGGTCATCAAGAGCTGGCGATATTCGCCGGCTCTTTGTTTTTGTGGAGTCTTACAGCCAAGCTGTTGACGCTGAGCCATGTTCACGCGGATGCTAGCGGCCGATGAAAAAACAAGCCGACGATACTGAACGTCCCTTTCCCTGGCGCGACTTGCGCCCCTATCCTGTGATCGGCGTCGACGAGGTCGGTCGCGGATGTCTGGCGGGGCCAGTCGTGGCGGGAGCGGCGTGGGTCCCTGACGAGAATATAGAGCTGCTGCTGAAGGCGGGTGTAACCGACTCAAAAGCGCTTTCTCCGAAAAAGCGCGATGCGCTCTTTGATCTCTTGATTGAAAAGGCTGTTGTTCGTCTGGGGTGGATCACGGCTGAAGAGATTGATTCGATCAATATTTTGCAGGCCACCTTCCGCGCGATGGAGAGTGCCGTGCGAGATCTGACCGAGGCGCTTGTCCTGACAGGTGCGACGTGCGGTCTGCGGACTATCGATGAGTGTCACATCGTCGTTGATGGGAATGCGCGTATTCCCTTTCGTGGCGAGGAGTTTGATGGATTTCGACGTGCTCCGCAGACCACGGTGGTGAAGGGAGATTTGCGAGTCTTG
>JAEUWE010000032.1 GCA_016791465.1 Pseudobdellovibrionaceae bacterium | reverse complement strand
AGACCTGACTCGCCCGAATGCTCAACCGCAAGGCTTTTTCTGGTACACCGACCCGCTCGCGTGGCGCCTCGACGTCGTCGGCACAGTTCCTCGCGAACGCCGTATCGAGTGGATCGCTGTTCACCACCAGGTCTTGATGCTGGCAGAGCAACAGAACTCAGGTCACGGCCTATGGTTTCGCTATCAAGACGAAGGCTCAAGCCGCAGTCTCTACGGCGTACTGCTGCCTGGCGAAATGGTTGTCGCCCTAAGTCCAGGCGAGCCCACCGCGCTCGAGCACGATCTCTCGCTCTGGAATAAGGCGACGGCTCGGCTTCCATTTCGCTTCTGGATGGGAGAACAGCGCTTACTCGAAGGTCTCTCAAAGCAGCCGCTCGAATTTCGTCAAGACGTGCGCCTTCGCCGACCGGCTCCAACCAAGCCAGTCTCTTCACTTGAACTCAAGCGAGCAACATCGGCCGACTTTGAGCGCGTGCTCAGCTGGTCGACCGCCTTCGCACGAGAAACACACCAGGATATCGAGTCCACTCGCCACGAAGTTCTCGATCTGATCAAAACTGGTCACCTTGTCGTCGCAACAACAACCGAGCCTATCGGCATGCTGGCACTTTCAAACTCTCTGGTTCTCAACCCGGAAAATTCGATGACACGAATTTCACTCGTCTATATCGATCACAAACATCGACGCGCGGGCCTTGGTTCACTGATGATGAATGCGGTCGTTCAAGAGATCGCCATGGAGTCCGTTCAGCACTGCGTCCTCTTTGCCGACTCCAGCAATGTCAGCAGCGCCGAGTTTTATTCCAAGCTGGGTTTTGAAGTTTGCGGTACTTGGGTCAAAGTCACAACCACCGGAAAGTGATCGCTCGGCAGCACTCGTTTCTCGTTCGCATTGCGCGGAGCCAGCCGATTGACACCAAGCTCGTCTTTGTATCGATATACCCACGTCATGTGTGAATCGATTCGCGAGACAAGCTCTGGCGATACGAAAACATAGTCAATTTGCCGAAACATCCCCGGCCGATTTCCATAAAAGTAGCACCAGGTGAATCGATCATCTTCCGGCACTGCCGCGACATCGAGCGCACAGCGAAGATCCGTCGTTGCAAGCGCCTCAAACTCCGGATCGGCAGCGGGCCCATATGCCACGCCATTAAAGTCACCGCCAACGATGAACGGCACCACGTGGCCAGCGAGATCAGCCGTTTCCTGTCTCGCCTCTTTATAGATCTGCGCGAGCATATCGCATTCCGCTCGTCTGCGATCGCGACCACCGGGGTCAATGCGATCCTTATCAAGAGGCGACTTCAAATGCACATTGATGAGAACCAAAACTGGGTGCTCGTTCTCAAAAACGCGAAGCTCCACCACATCGCGCGAAAAGCGGTGATTGCGCGACGCTCGATAACCGGTTTCGTGCGACTGCTTTTCATGTGGATACTGAAACTCCAGTGGTCGATTTCGGTGCGAGACCATGTCGTACTTAAACGGCAGACCACGCTTGACCAAAAATCCAAGATCGATTCCGCGATCCGAGTTTCCCTCTAAAAGATGAGGTACGTAACGATCTTCCAAAAAATAGTGAGAGAAGTTCGCCAAACTTTCACGCCCACCGACCTCACAGAGCATCACAAAGTCAGGGTTCGTATCTTCAATGGCGCGCGCCAGTTCAAGAACTTGCTGCAAAGGCTTGTTTTCAACAAGCGCCGACGACATTCTCCGCCACTGTTCTTTGGTCAACGTCTTTGGATCCTGCGTCAGACCATGGTCAAGATAGAGGAAGAGGTTCTCAACATTGAATGACAAAAACCTCCAATCTCTTGACTCAAAATATCCCATCCAAACCACCTGCTCTTGCCATCATCGCTCTTTCTGCTAGTCAGCGCCAAGTCTTCGTTTTAGCGTTTAAGACCAATGAGCCTGATCTACGAGAAAATTCCACTCGCAATCGATATCGAGGCCCTTCGCGCCCATTTCCTCAAGACCGTGCAGCCACTGCCCGCTGTTTTTCAATCGGATGCCTTCGGCGGCTGGAGTGTTCTGTCATCAAACGGGGACTACAAAGATGGTTGGCATCTTGGCCACAAACTCTATCAAACCCCCGGCATGACCCGCGAGGAGCTCCTCAGGGCCGCCAAAGCCGCTGGCCTGAGTTCGACAATGCTCTTCAATCGACCAACCGAAATTCACACGGGCCCAATGGCGGACCTTGTTCGCCAGATTTCAGAAAAGGGCCTCAATCCGCGCCGCGCTCGCATCATCATTCTCAAGGCCGGGAAGGCCTCATCCTGGCATCGCGATGGCGCCGACGATGCCTACGCCGTCCGCCTGCACGTCCCGATCATCACCAACTCAGGCTGCCTCTTTGAGGTCGAAACCAAAGATGGAGTTATCAGCGAGCATCTTCCCGCCGATGGTTCCGCATACTTAATTAAAGTGAATCGCGTTCATCGCGTCATCAACCACGGCGATACCGATCGCATCAACTTTGTGACGAATATCTACGACACCAATCGGACGTCAAAAGACCACCGGCTCAATATCCACGCATTTTAGTACTGTTCAGCAAGCGAGTGCCACTCTTGATTCAAGCGCTCAATCTCGTCCACCGAGAGCGTATCGAAATACTGCTCAAGAGACTCTTCGGCGCTGGGTTTTGAATAGTAGTTGTATTGCCAGCCTTGGTTGGCTCGCGAATATTCGCCGTAGCTCGGCTGCATCTGCGATGGACTTCTCAAGTCACAGGATGTTCCGCCATCCACCGGATACATGCGGCTCTGGCAGAGGGAATAAGAGTTCATGGCCTCACTGTACAGCGTCCCTTCGGCATACTCAGGGGGAGTCGGCGTGGAGCACCCACCCAAAACAAAGAGCAGACCGAGCATCAAAATGGGCATCATCGGCGTTCTCATCTGCTTTTTCATCCTAGGCCTCCTCCAGAAGGTACAACCTTATCAAGGCAAGCCTGAGGCCGCAGAAGGCCCGTATAAACGCACCTATTGCGTTCTAAGGACCGGCTAAAGGCACAAAGCAAAACCCCCGCGCCCAAGGGACAACGGGGGTTCAACACCTGTCTAAAGATGAGACAGTCTGATGAAATGGTCTTCAGACCTATTTCTTCTTCTTTTCCGCAGGTGCCGGCGGAGGCGTTCCACCTTTTTTTACGTCCAAAAGCTCAACATCAAACTGCAGAACCGCATTCGGCGGAATCGCTGGGCGAGCACCGCGAGCGCCGTAACCAAGCTCCGCTGGGATCGTCAGCTTGTATTTCGCGCCAACTTTCATCAGTTTCATCGCCTCAGTCCAACCCGGGATAACCTGGTTGACGTTGAACTTTGCGGGCTCTCCGCGATCAACAGACGAGTCAAACTTTGTTCCATCGACGAGTGTGCCTGTGTAATGCACCGTCACTTCATCGCCATCGACCGGTTGCGCGCCGGATCCTTCTTTAACAACCTCATACTGAAGCCCCGAAGCTGTCGTCTGCACGCCGGCCTTGGCTTTGTTCTTCGCCAAAAACTCGTCGCCTTTCGCTTTGAGTTTTTGCATCGCACCCTCTTGAATCTTCATGATCGCGCCCATGATTTCTTGACGAGGAACCTGTGGTTCTTTGCCTTCCAGACCGTCTTTGACGCCCGCAATAATCGCCGCCTCATCAACCTTCAAATCCAATTGCTTCGCCTGCTGGCCCATCTCAAGACCCATAGCGTAGTTGGCTTTACCTTCATCGGTCGACAGATTGGCTTTGCAGCCCACTAACGCCGCCGCAATAACTGCTCCAAGCAAAACAACAGTTGAAAAGGTCACTCGCGATTTCTGCACTTTCATAAAGATTCCTCCACCCCTCCGATTGGACTCTGAGGATGCAGGGATTACAAGCAGAGTTGAATTTTTTGCGGCGCAGGACGCACGAACTCGTCAAAAACACATCCCCATCCAGCACAGCCCTTGCTCTCTCTTCTGCCACCGGAACCGAACGCCAAATCCCAGCCGCAAAGGATGTCCACTATGAAAGCCCTGATAACGATCGCCTTCATATTGACCGGAGTCGTTGCCGGCAAAGCCGAGGCACAGGTATGGAATGACAGCGGGACCTGGAATCAGCAAACGGAAGACGCCTATGCCCAATGGGTCGAATCTGAGGTCAACGAAGATTTCTATTTGAACGGAAAATGGGCAGGGCTTGCACACGACTGTGCCGACGCCGCCTATTACACACGAGCGATCTTCGCCTACGAGAACAAACTTCCCTTCGCAATGATCGATCCGACGGGAAGCGGCAAGACGGTTACAAACAAAATGACCCGATTCAATTCGCAGTCCGAGGAAAAACGGGTCCGTTCATTTCTCAAATACATCGCCAATCTATCGTCGACCAAAACCATCGGACGCGACACCTACCCCGTTATTGTGAATCGCACATACGTGCGCCCGGGCGGGATCTGGGCTCGACCGACACTGATGGATCGCGGGCTTCTGGACATTCTCAGTGGCTCCGCCGGCACCGAACTCCCGGGCCACGCCGAGATCATCAAACGCATCGAACCAACGGGTGCCATTTGGAAACTCGAAAGCACAGTCCCAAAAGCCGTTCGCGCTTTGAATCTGACAGCCAATATGTGGTTTCTGCCAGAGAACCCCCAGACCGGACTACGCAAATGGCTGACGCCTGAGCAATACGGTCTTCCCTTCAATCAGCTTCCCGGTTATTCGCTGGAACAATTCAAAGAGCTCGGAGTACGAGCATCGACCACCACCGGCGAAGGATCATATCCGGGTTCAAGCCAAACAACCGGCGCTCGAACTCTCGATCAATACAAAACCGATATCGCAAAGCGACTGGCAATGAACGGACAAACTGAGAGCTCGCAGGACGCTGTCCGACGAATTGCAAAAAGCCTTTGTGGCTCAATTCGCCTGCGCAATGAGGCCGTGCAAAAAGCGATCGCCTTTAAAGCTAAAATTGGTGAGCGCTGCCTTTCCGCGTCTGAGTACGACCAGTTCTCGACACCGTCTCGCGACAAGCGGGCCCGAGAACTCCTCAAGGAGGCAATGAGCGCCATCTCAACATTTGGCTGGCTTTCAGAATCAAACATCAAAGAGATCTCGAGCGAACTCAATGCCTGTGGGCCGATTGAAGTTGCTGCCGGTCAGACTATCACTTTGACTGATTGGGCATTGGCGGCCGCTGATGACCGCCTTAGCTCTGATCCGAATCAATCTGTCGGCGCGCGTTGGGGACTTGAAAAAGCTCAAAGCACTTGCCCGACGTTCTAGAGACTCACTAGTCTCTAGAACATGGCGAGCCGACGATCCTATTCGAGAGCGATTCTGATCGGCATCGGTCTGATTGTTCTCGTCGGAGTGTTCAATTTTATTCGATCGCTGCCGCCCTCATCGACTGCGTCCAGAGAACACACCCAACCGTATTCCAATGGCAACATTCAATCTCCATCGACCTCGGCCACAACACCAGCACCGCTTCCCAAAGATTTTCCAAACAGTTCCGAGGAATCCTTCTCGCACTTACCGACTGGATTTTCGACAATGAGCGACGCCGTCAAACAATGCTGGCCCAAGCGGGCCGATGCACTGGGCTCTCTGGCCGATCAGGCGCTCGACATCAATCGTCTCGAACACTTGTTTGGCCCGACCAGCACCCGCGAGTCAGTCGAGGAGATTGAACACTACCGGCTTGCCGATGGCAGCGAGCGCCGGTTGGTTCTCAGCATCGAGGAAGGCGAGGACAACAAATCACAGTGGCAACTGAGATTTTTTGGTGTCGATGCCGAGGGGCTACCGATTCCGATTTCAATCCCCGAGAACCACGTCAAAAACCCGTCGTCAGCCATTCTGGCCTCTTACCGCGAAGGTGAACGCGTTCGCACCATTCGACGACTTGCTCTCGTCTTCAATCTCAATCAGCTGCGGTCGGCTGGCACAGTCACCGAAATCGATGGTCGTGTTGAAGAGATTCAAATCCGCTCTGACGGCCGCCTTCTGCACTGCGCCTCTTTTGATCGCTGCGAATGTCTTTGACCCAGGCTTGATTCCAGCCTGTAATTTTCGTGCATTGCGAACTTATCGATAGCTTTCATTGGAGGGAGTTTATGAAATCCACTCGTCACCGCCTCACCATTCAGGTACTGACAGTCGCACTTTTTTCAGTCTTT
>JAEUWE010000026.1 GCA_016791465.1 Pseudobdellovibrionaceae bacterium | reverse complement strand
CGACGTCAGCAACGCGACTAACATCTTCTTGGCGGTGAATATCGGTCAAAACAGGAAGACCGAATTCTTTTTTTACCTCAGCGAGGATTTTTAATCCGTCGTCGGCCATTGGGCCTGTCCAGTTTTTTTCTGAACCGCGATTGTCTTTCTCGTAAGAGCTTTTGAAGATCATCGGCATTCCGACTTTTTGCGAAAGTTCTGCGAGCGCGCGAGCGGTCGTCATAATCAATTCGCGTGAGTCGATCACGCATGGTCCAGAGATCACAGCAAGTCCGTGTCCTTGACCAATTTTGACTGTCGTGCGTCCAGTATCAACCGTGAACTCGCGCGGCGGAAGAGTGGTTGTTTCTGTGCGTGTTTTCACTTGAGAGGCCTTTTCGTTAAGGGTTCTGGTGAGTTCGATTTAACTGCTATTTTGGGCGGCTGACCAGTTTGTTTCGTGGCGCGATTAGTCGATAGGGCTTGTATTCGCCTATACGGTAGCCCGTGAGGGATTCCAATAGATCACTCGCGAGCAGATTGATATCTTTCAGCGTCCAGTCTGTGAGGGCACGTCGAGGATCAAACGTCCAATCTTGGCCAGCAATCAGCTCGCGCATAACGGCGGGATGAGGGCCATTGTAGGGGACGAGGCCATATTGCCGCGCGTATTCAAACGTCTCGAACTCGTGGTCTTTTGAGTTGCCATGCCACCACCGATTCAGAAGTTTGCTTTTTTGCCCCATCACTTTGGGTGGTTTAACCCAGCCATAGTGAAAAATGCGAGCTCCGCTTGCGATGACGTTCGGCTTTAAGCTGCCGACGCGAAAGCCTTGGGCGTCGTTGTGACTGCGAATGCCGCTGGATCGCCGTACGACGCGAACTTCGTTCCGGTACCAGCGACGCGAAGTCGCAATGGTGGAGTAGCTTCCATAGAAGTGAATATACTGAAACAAGAGGCCTTGTACCTCCGATTGGGCGTCGGAGCGGTCAATCGCCTGTCTCACAAGCGCGAGGTCGTTTTCGTGAACGACTTCATCAGCTTGTAAGTAAAAGCACCAATCGTGTGTGCAGCGATCAAGTGCCTCATTTGTTTTCTCACTCAAGATAAGGCCGCCCTTGGTTTTCTTGGTGTCCCAGATGGAATCAAATATTTTGATTTTTGGACTATTGAGGCTTTCGATCATGGCCTTGGTATCGTCATCGCTTTGTCCGACGCCAATCACAAATTCATCGACGAGAGGAAGAAGACTGCGGATGCTTTCCAGAATTGGGTAGCCCATTAACCGAGCATTTCGAATGACGGTGAAACCGCTGATCGGTGGGGGTGTTGTTGCTGCGGACACGGTCGTGGTGGGTGCTGGAGTTGAATTCATGGGCGATCTGTTTCTATCAACTCAAAGGGCTTGAAGCAAGGCGTTACAACGTTGCTGCGGGATTTGACGTTCGCGCCAATGGTTTCGACGATGAGGCGTGAGACGAATTCTTCTCGTCATTGACGAGTTCAACGAGTTGGTAGGACTGGAGACGCTTTTTCGGCGGCTGGGCTTTGACGTGCTCAGTCTTGGTCGCGAGTCTACCGTTCAAGAGGCAATTCTTGGTTTTCCGCCGGATCTGATTATTGCTACGGGACGAGGACGCCAGGTCGATGGCCTAACTCTCGCTAGTCGTTTGAAGTTTCACGGCGCGAGGCCGCGAGTGATTGTGCTTTTGCCGCAAGAGGCTTTGAGCGGTGGCTTTCGCAGCGACGTGATTGATGCGATCATTGAGACGCCGTTTGAGCCGAGAACGGCACTGAAGGCGGTTTGCCGGCTACTTCAGCTTCCTCCAGAACCGATTTTGGAGAAGTACTCGAAGATTGTTGGTGCGAAACTTTTTGAGCCCGAGCAGATGCAGATTGTGAAAAAAAACGCCGCTGACGATGAGCTTGTGCAGGCTGTGCCCCCAGTGGTCGAACCGGTCGGGGGCTCGGGCCTTTCGGCGCGCGAGGCGCGGTATAGGCGCTTCTTGGAGCAGCAAGATGAAGAGTTGCCCCCCATGGCCGATGGAAGAGTGATGCGCGAGGCGAGACTTAAATTGCAAAATGATTCCGCCGGGGATCTGGAGCAACTCGATGTCATTGCTCGCGAAAAGCGTGAGTTTGTCCAGGCGATGGCTAAACTCGCGGCGGCTGAGAAAAAAAACGATCCAAAAAAGTAGGCGTCGCCTTAGCGTTTTTTGCGTCCGCCCAGCAAGGCGCCAAGCACATCCTTGAGGTCGCCTCGCAGCAGATCGACGGGCTTGTTTCCGGCGTTGCCGGCTTGCAGCTGAAGCACATTGAGATCGCGCTTGGCGTCGACAAAGTTGGCTTCGATCGCGAGCGCCTGGTCGAATGCGCGTTTTGCACCATCAAAGTCTGAAGTCGCTTTCAGCACCAGTCCCTTGATATAAAAGTACGTGGCATTGTGGCGGTCTTCAGGGGGAATAGCTGACAGCTGATCCTTCAAGGTCATAATCGTACGTGCATCTTTCTCGACGCCGGCGGTCTTGAGCTGAGCCCACATCACGAGCAATCGGAGTTCCGTTGTCATGGGGACGTGAGTGACGGCGCTATCGAGCATCTCTTTGGCGCGTCGGATGTCACCCTTGGTGAGGCAGGTGCGGGCCTGCTCCATCATCTGTTCGGCCTCAAGGATTTTTTCCGCACGCCCCTGTTCAAGTTCAAGGAGGTAGTTGTCGCGCGTGGTCTGATTGGACAGGATCTCGTGTGCCTCTTGAATCATGTTAAAGCACTTACGCGCAAGGTCCCGGACATCGATCGGTGCGTCGCTGCCGAGTCGATCTGGATGCACGGTTTTTGCGAGATCGTGATAGGCCCGTTTGATCTCGATATCCTTCGCTTTTGACGAGACACCGAGTCGTTCGAAGTGGTTCTGGCGACCAAGGTCGCTCTCGAGTTTCTTCAGGCGCTTTCTCTGAACCTGAACATCAGTATTTTTCATCTCTTCGCCGAAGCGGATGCAGCCGCCGAGCATGAGATTGTGAATGGCTGGATAGAACTCAGTGTCGCTTAAGCCCGATTCAATTTGCATTGCTTCGAGCGTGATACCTTTTGCAATCAGGCCCAGCAGCTTAGAGGCACGGAGGACAGACGGCGAGCTCATGGTGCGATTCGACTCGCTGAAGTCTGGACCTTTGACGACTTTGTTCCGCGACCACGGCGTGTAGAACGTCTTAATCCAGTCTGCAGAGAATTTAGAAGATGACCAGTCATTGAAGATATCGTTGAGCATGTTCGTGTCGATGGAAGCCTCTTCGCGAAGCTCGTGATTTTCGACGAAGGTCACTTTCACGCTCGTATTGGAGACGATTCGGCCGAGACGAATACCTTGCTGCTCCGCCATGACGATGGATATCGCGTGCGGCGAAAGGATATTGGAATCGACTAAGCGCTCACCCAGTTTTTTTGCTGAGGCGGTGAGTTCCATCGCGTCGTCGAGCTCTTCCTGTGAAATAAAACCGTGCTCAACCAGGAGGACGCCGAAATATGATTTTTGGTCCTTGTTGGTCACCTGTACGATTTCACCGGCCTTGAAACCGACGGATGCGGGATCGCCGTCTGCCGTCACAATATTGAGCAGGCCTGAAATCTTTTGATGCATCAAGAGCGAGAACACCCAGGGCAATTCAAAGCCGTTGATTGTTTCGGATTTGTTGATCGCGCCGATTCGCTCTCCGGGGGTGACGATGGATTTCGTCATCAGTTCGAGGACGGGAGAGACGGGGATATCGATGAGGTGGCCAATGGCCTCATTGACCTGCTGAAAAAGCTCGGGCAGTTCAAATGGTTTAGTCAGGAAACTCTTTGCCCGCGTGTTGGCAATCGACTCTCGGATGAAGTTCTTATCTTTGAAGATGCCGGACATGAGAATGCGGGCCGTGTTGCCACTGCTCTCTTCTTCAATCTTGATAGCGAGTTCACGGCCATTCGTTTTCGGAAGCATGCAGTCGATGACGGCGAGCGAAAAGGCGTGAAGTTTCAGCTGAGCCAACGCGTCGTCAGGCTTCGTGACATGCACGGCATGGAATCCATCGCGAACAAGGGCCTCGCGGAGGGTTGCGCCGAATACGGCGTCATCGTCGACAATCAGGATTTTGATTTCGTTTTTTAACATGGCGTTATCTTATCGGTATCTTGAGGTCCGAGCTTTGACGACCATGGCTCTTGGTCGGAGATTCTGGCCCAAATACTAGGCTCTTTCGCGGCTCCCGCAGTGGTTGTAACGCAATGCAATCGGTTTAACCGTCTCATTGCGAAACGGCACGAGCGTTCGGGGCTTGTGCCTCCGTTCAAAGACCGATAAAACTGCCAGAAGGCAGAGACGGACACGCCGCTAAAGGAGAGCAAATGGCTGGCAATACGACATCGACAACTGATCAAAGTTTTGAAACGGACGTTCTAAAGGCGGATGGGCCGGTTCTTGTCGATTTCTGGGCAGAGTGGTGTGGTCCCTGTAAGGCGCTTGCGCCAAAGCTCGAAGAGATCGCGGGCGAACTCTCTGGCAAAGTCAAGATCGTCAAACTTGATATCGATTCCAATCAAGAAATCACCGAGAAGTTCGGTGTGCGTGGAATTCCGACCTTGATTCTTTTTAAAGGCGGCAAGCAAGTGAACCACATGGTTGGGAATCGCTCGAAAGAAGAGATCGTCAATTTTATCAGCTCGGCTTTTTAAAAAACTTCGGGGCTCGCATTTCGATGCCCTGATTTCGCGCGGTTTGCATAAGGCAAGCTAATGACGCGCCGCTTTCTGGGCGACCAAGGTGAGTAGGCCTGCGGTCGGAACTATAACAGTTATTTATGAGTGGCGACAAACTGGCCATTGAGGATCGCCGCGACGTCAGCGTTCGTCGCGGTGTAGAGCTCGGCCGTGAGTTCAAGGCGTGCGAGTCTTTTGCGCCTGAAGCCATCGCGGAATTTTTCGAGCTGAGATGAAGCCGGGAAACGACAGCTCGCGATCATGTCATCCGTCACGGGCCGACGATACCGAATTGAGGCCGATTGTATAACGACGTGGCTTCCTTCCTGTGCATCTTCTGGGAGCGTGAAAAGGGTGGTTGAGTAGCACGCCAGCACGAGCAAGTTGAAGATGCTGCCGCCAAAGCCACCCTCCAGATGGTTGCGATTGGGCCCAAGCGGAGCATGGATGCGGACGCCCATTGAATCAGCGGAGAGCGAGTGAATTCCCATGGCGCCAGCCATCGGAATATTTTGAATAAGAAGGCGCTCCAGCGCACTCACGGTCATCTAGAAGAGGTACTTTCGATAGCTCACGGAGGACACCAAGCCGAGGGCCGCCATCGTCGTGAGCATGTTGGATCCGCCATAGCTTAAAAGTGGGAGCGGGATTCCCACAATTGGCAGAAGTCCAATGACCATTCCGATATTAATGAACATATGCCAGAACAACGATGCCATGACGCCGATGGTGAGGAGAGCGCCGGCTTTGTCCCGAGCTTGTTGGGCAATTCGGAGCATTGCCATATAGAGTAGGCCGAAGGTGGCGATGGTAAAAAAGCTGCCAAAGAAGCCAAACTCTTCCGATAGCACGGAGTAGATGAAGTCGGTGTGGCGCTCGGGGAGAAACTCAAGTTGTGATTGGGTTCCTTTGCGAAAGCCCTTGCCGAGCATTTGTCCCGAACCGACTGCGATTTTCGACTGGATACTGTTGTAGCCTTTGCCACGCGGATCCTGGTTGGGATCGATGAAAGTGTAGATGCGGTGTTTTTGGTAGTCACGAAGTCCAAAGAACCAAGCGCCTGTTGCACCAACAACGAGAAGGGCCGTCATTGCGATCAGGATGGATCGACGGATGCGGACGAAGAAGAGGATGCTGGAGCCGATAATGAAAATCATCATTGCGGTGCCGAGATCAGGTTGTTCCGCGGTGATAAAAAAGGGAACTCCGATGAGAATAAAAAGAGGGAAGGCGAGGTCTTTCACGCCCATTCCATCGGGATATGATTTTTGCGAAAGGACTTTCGCTAAAACCATAATGATACAGAGCTTCATCGACTCTGACGGCTGGTAGCTGAAAAAACCGAGATCGAGCCAACGTTGAGCTCCGAGGGCAACTTTGCCGAAGAACATAACGGCGATAAGCGCCAACGCGTTGAGACCGTATATAAGGAAGGCCGCGCGCAAGAAGAACTGGTAGTCGATCAAGGTCACGAAGATGAAAACAATCCAGCCGTTCACGAGCCAAAAGATCTGCGAAAGAAAGAGGCGATCAGTCTCGATTTCGGCAACGCCGTGAGTGGCGGAGTAGAGATTGATAATACCAATGAACTGTAGCAGCAGTAGAGGGACGATGAAGTTCCAATCAAGTTTTTTGAAGAAGCCGCGCTCTTCGATCTGAAATCCGTTCACCTATTCTCCCTCAATATTCGACGAAGGTTCTACGACGGGAGCTCCTGGCGCTTTTTTGGATTTGCGCAGGTCGCGTTCGAGCCATTCCGGATGATATTTTGCAACATAGGCTGCGACCATCGCTTTTGCGACGGGGGCGGCACCGCTTGCGCCGTGGCAGGCGTGCTCGGCTAAGACGCCAAATGCGATCTCGGGGTTGTCGGCCGGAGCATAGCCGATGAACCATCCGTGATGGCGCTGATACTTAGGGCGCGCCTCACAAGAACCATAAATCTGATCGGCTGAGAAACTCATGACCTGTGAGGTTCCAGTTTTGCCAGCCATTTCGATGTAGGCGAGACGCGATCCTCGTGCGGTTCCGCGCTCGCCGTTGACGACGAGACGGAGGCCCTCCTTGACCGTTTTAAAGACTTCTTTTTTGATGTGATAGGGGCCATTCGGATCGGCGAGATCGCGCACCACTTGGGGCTCGTTTTCGCGCAGAACCTTATTGTCGTTTGAGAGGATGCGTTTGACGACAAAGGGCTTCACGATTTTACCTTCGTTTCCAATGGCGTTATAGGCCACGGCCATTTGTAGCGGATTGGTGAGAACAAAGCCTTGTCCAATGGCGACCGACAGGTTCTCTCCGAGCTGCCACTCCTCGCCGATGGTTTCCTTCTTCCAAGGAGCCGACGGCATGAGTCCAGAGCGCTCGCCGCCGAGCTCGACACCGGTGCGGCGGCCAATTCCGAGGCCGTCGCAATAATGGAACATTTTATCAATCCCGAGACGATCACCCATTTTGTAAAAGAACACGTTTGACGAGCGTTCAATCGCTTGTGTGATCACGATATTGCCGTGCCCGCCTTTTAAGTGATCGTGATAAAGGCGGCTACCGAAGCGCAGGGCGCCCGGGCAGGCGACGACAGTGTTGGGTGTCACAACATTTTCGGCAAGCGACGCGAGGGCGATGAGTGGCTTGAACGTTGAACCGGGGGAGTTGTGATCTTGGATCGGTTTGTTTCGAAGTGGCTTATCGGGATCGTTGACGAGTCGTCGCCAGAGATCTGGAGAAATTCCAGTTGAAAATTCGTTGGGATCAAATGACGGAGCTGAAACCCAGGCAAGAATCTCGCCATTGGTTTTCATTGCAATTGCGCCACCGATACGGTTGCCCTCCAGGAAGGACTGCCAGGCCGCCTCTTGAATATCTTTGTCGATGGTCAGGATGAGGTTGCGGCCCGGTGCCGCCTGAGTGACTCCGCCCATCGAGCCGAGCAGACCCATCGGATCGCCGAAGGCTTCGCGTCCATGGGCATCGACCTGAGCAACCGAGATTCCATCTTTGCCGCGAAGCTCGAGATCATAGCCTTCCTCAAGGCCACTTGTTCCAATCAAGTCACCCTGCTGGAACTTGATTCCTTTGGCTGCGAACTTCTCGTTGAGAAGCGGAAGTTGTCGTTTTGACACTTCACCGACATAGCCAAAAAATTGAGCGCCGTTTTCGCGCAGAGGATAAGCACGAAGAACCGTTTCTTTGATGTCTACGCCCGTGTAGTCCTGCTTTAAGACCTCGATGTTGAAAATGTCGTCGCGAGTCAGATTGTCTTTGATGCGAACCGAGCGGAAGGGTCCATTCACGCGGCGACTTTTTTGTACAAGCTGCATCACATAGGAGGCCGGCATATTGAGAGCCGTGCCGAGTGCTTCGGCGGTCTCCTCGAGATTGGAAACATACTGCGGAGAGAGCGTGACTTCAAAGCCAGGAAGGTTCTCAACGAGAACCTCTCCGTTTCGATCGTAGATAATTCCGCGCGGAGCTGGGATCTTGGTCTCTTTGATTGAGTTCTGTTCAGAGAACTGGCGAAGCTCGGCTCCGTTGATGATCTGCAGGTACCAAAGCCGAAGGGAGAAAACAAGAACTGTGAAAGCAACAAGGAGGTACGCCAAGCGATATCGCGGTTGGTACTCTTTGGCCTCCATCTCGTTGCTCGGAAGATACTGACTCATACGGTAATGGTTCCTGTCACTTCAGGGGGGTCGTCTTGTTGAGTCAGGGAGTCGACCCAACGAAACAGTGGAAACAGTAGCGGCGCCACGAGCGGCGTGAGCAGCGCTTGGATGATCCAGTCGCCAATAGCCGGTGATGTGAGCGGGTTGTCGCTCAGAGCCCAGGACGAGGCAAA
>JAEUWE010000024.1 GCA_016791465.1 Pseudobdellovibrionaceae bacterium | reverse complement strand
GCATTGCCTGGCGAGCGGCTTTGGTTTGGTGTCGTTCGTGTTCCACTTAGTTTAGATGTTGTGGGCACAGTTCGAATTGCAAATGGTACGGCCAATTTCCTTGATGGGGCATCGCCGCACCCAGAGCTGCCTTTTGAGCGCATCTTTCATGAGCGAGGTCTTTTATCGAAAACGGCAGAGATGCTGGCCAAGATTCGGAATAAAAATCCGTCTCTGCCAATTTATGAAATCGGCAAGCTATCGCTAGACAAAAACCTCTCGAGTAACGAGCGTGGTCGTGTTTTAGGGCTAATGGAGCTGATGGTCTTAGAACGCCTTGTACTTCTTCATCCCGATGCAGTTTTTTATGCCCATGTCGCAAGCGATGCCCATCTGGCACTATATCGAAGAAATTGGCGATGGCGAGTCGAAGAAGCTGTTGATGTACCCTATCGTGATTCCAGCACTGGAGAACAGCGCATCGCGCGTGAATACATTCTTGCGCTAACGGCCGCTGAATTTAGGTCAGCGCTATTACGAAGACTTGGGCTGGACGACTCGGCTCTCCAGTACACCCCTGATCACTTCTAGTCCTATGCGACGAAGAGAGGTATGATAGCCCTTATTGCCTGTTGTTCCGACGATAAGCGCCACTCCCAAAATCAAACTGTGAATGGTTTTTGCCGATAAGTTTGCGTCGACCGATTCCGAATACATCTTTCGTCCTTGCCCTTCATGAATCAGACTCTCAATTCTAAGAATAGAGTGCGCAAGAATTTCGTCGTGATCCGGCTTCGGGCGATTTGCAGTCGAATTTAAGTAGTAAAAGTAGCAA
Source organism: Pseudobdellovibrionaceae bacterium (assembly GCA_016791465.1). Classification (GTDB taxonomy): domain Bacteria; phylum Bdellovibrionota; class Bdellovibrionia; order Bdellovibrionales; family JAMPXM01. The sequence continues at coordinate 1,512 of JAEUWE010000024.1, read as the reverse complement.
AGAAGGCTCGCCTCTTTGGGGTACAACTCAACCCAGTTCCACATTCCTTCGGCATAGTGAACCACCGGATCAATCTTGCTACTGGCCCGCTTCTCATAAAGCCATCTATCCAGATAGCTGTAAGCGCTATTGACCACATGTCGTATCGCTTCCAATGTGAGATCAATTTCCTTCTGATTAAATTGATATCGAACGGTACCAAACGCAATTCCGGCTTCATCCGCAACTTTTTGTATCGTTACTTTTGCTATTCCGTCCGAATAGGCAGTCTTAATCAGAGCATCAATGATGAGCTGACGAGTTGATTGCCCAGCTGACGCCTTATGAGTCTTTTTCTGTTTTGTCTTGGATTTCGCCATCTTCAGCTATCGTATCACATTTTAAAATTTTTGCTAAAAATAGCAACTTTATTGATTTCAACACCAACGTCCGTATATATAAGCCCTTCCGCGGAATCACCCGCAAGACAAGAATCGAGAGGAAGTTATGAAAGCACTACTGTACTGCGCCCTTTTGCTCGCGCCCCTATCGGGCGCCCAAGCTTACGAGATAGTCTGTAACGTTAGTAAATCCGAGTCATACGTGATTCGCCCGGACTCCCAGACGGTGGACCACGAAGTATTTCTGCAGAAAAGCTCGAAACTCGAGTTAACGGCTTTTAATGTTTATCGCTGCCCGGGGTGTTTCGGATTTGAAGGGACGGCTGACGGGAATACTTACCTTGGTCAAACAAGTGGAACGTTCGGAACCAATGGCTTGGAGTACACACTCAAATTAACAATCAATGGCGAAGAGCAGGAGGAGATCTTTTGCTTTGTTCCTGAGAACTAAGCGTTGCTGCTAATAAGGGCCGGTGGCGCTCACTCAGTTGAGCGCCTTTTATCCTCGAAACAATCGAATGCTTCTTATCTTATGCAGCAGTCCACGTTCTAAGGCGCGCTCACTCCGCAAGCGCTGTGCGAATGGCTTCCGCTAAGTAGTCTGTCGTGATTTTTAACCGCGCCGTCGAAGACATCGCAAGCGGCGACACGATTGAAACAGGAAGACCGATGCTCATCCACTCCGGAAGAACTTCTACAAGTCGACCGCTGGAAATATCCCTCGCACAGAGATAGCGGGGCACAAGCGCCACTCCAGCGCCTGCGACCGCCATCTTCATCAGCGACGTCATTTGGTTACTCATGATCCGCGGCCTGAGCGTCACGGTCGCACTCTCGCTCTTACTCTTCAAATGCCACTTCGTGCGAAGCGACGTCTCGCCGTAGGTGAGGCAGGCATGTGTAGACAAATCGCGTGGATGCCGAATGCGCCCATGATTTTTCAGATACCCATGTGATGCGACCGCAATCAGTGCGATTTCCCCCACGCGCCGGGCCTTCAGTCGGCTTTCTTTTAATTGCCCAATTCGAATCGCAAGATCAAATCCATCTTTGACGAGATCGACAATGGTGTCGGTGTAGCGGAGTTCAAAATCGAGCGCCTCATGCTGCTTCGCCAGATGGGCAATCGCCG
>JAEUWE010000023.1 GCA_016791465.1 Pseudobdellovibrionaceae bacterium | reverse complement strand
GAGTAAGACAATTTGAAGTTCTGCAAAGAACTTCGACGTTTCGAATAGAAACCGTGTCGAGTAAATCGACACGGCGAAACGAAATGAGTGAGCTTTGAGATCTCATTCTGAGAAACGCTGAAAATCGTCCTGATTTGAATGGCAACCAGTCCCTTAGCGCGGAATCCTGCTGGGGATGGCAAAGACATACACTGTACAAAAAATAGTCTCTGTTGCATGTGGCTTTGTAGTGAGTCTATTGGCGTATTCACCAGACCGTGCTGACGCCGAAGAGGCGATGTTCAGAGCCAATGGCCCTGTCGCACTTTTCCCTCCGGCGCCGTGGAAACACGTTGGACCGCTCAACCGCGATCCGCTCAGTATTGCGCAGTGGGTGAGGGGCCAAGAATGTTCCTCGGGCTCTTCTCAGCGTCTGACACTATTTAACGTCGACATGGGTTTGAGTGGTCCACAGCGTCTTGTGCAGCGTTGGTTTGCGAGTGCGCATCGCCTTCAGGTTTTGGCGCCAGAAGCAGGCTTTGTTCTGATCAAAGCCGAGAGTGCAAACTCGACGAGTGGTGTACTGGCGTTTCCTGAGTCCGATCGTGCGATTACCCCAGTTCTGGGGTGGATCGGCGGAGTGAAAGTCGTTTTGGTTGGAGAAACCGCGTCGGCAAATGATCTCGTCACTCTTGAGGCGGACATTCGCGCAACACTGCGATCGATGCGTAAAGTGACAGCCAAAAACAGCCGCTCTCTTGATAAACCCTATGTACTCAATGCAAAAACTTGGAATAAATCTTTAGCAGCGGAATTGAAGCGGGCTGCCGAGAAGCGGCCAAATGCAAAGATGTCTTTGGCCTATGGGCACTTTAGCGAAGCAGCGGGTTTTGTTCCGGCCGGTCAGGAATGGCTGCGCAAAGCCGCGATTGCGGGGCATGGACCGGCGCAAGCAGAACTGATTCGTCTTTCTCGGGCCGATATACTGGCAGTCGGAATTGATACAGAACTGCTGACCAAGTGGAGCGCGGAGCTTGCGGCCGCGGGGCATGTCGACGAGCGATTTATCGCCGCAGTGAATCGCCCCTTTGATCCGAATGAAACGACAGAACATCTGAAGCCGCTTGAGGAACTGGTGAGCTGTGGACACCGCGAGGCGAAATTGATATGGGCGAAGCATCTCGCAGAGTCGTTCGACAAAAAGGAACGCGACGCCGGAAAGCGGCTGGTGATGCGCTTGATGCAAACACCGATGCTTGAGTCCGAACTTCCAGTCTATGGAAGAGCTCCCTTGAAAACCGACGCACCAACACTGGTGACTGTGAAAAAAGCGGCTCTCTTGAAGAATGCCTGTGTCGAAGAACCCGAAACTGATCTCTTTGTTAAAAAATCAGATTTTATGATTCCGAAACAGCGACCAGTGGCGGCGGCGACGCTCTCGCTCCTTGAATCAGATCCATTTCCTGAGCTCAGAGCAGCTCGCGAGTTGGATAAACTTGTGAACTCTGGCGATCGCAAGAAGCTGCGAACGGCGCAGCGGATTGCCTGCGAGTGGGCCGGTAGTGAAAAAGACCGCGAAGAACTCATTGTCGAAGTGCGTGCCCGACGCGACGGTTTTGGTCGGTGGAGAAGGTTTCGCACTTGTGACGCCGTGACCGACAGCAAGATGGTGGCGACGTGTGCGGAGCAAGAAAACCGACAAGCCAGCATCAACAATGAAGTTCAATTTCAAAAACTTCTAAAGCTCGCAGGCCCAGCTCGCACCGAGGAGCTTGTTGAGTTGCGCGCTCTGGCAACGGCCTATGGTGAGGCCATTTGGCGAGCGGCACAGGCGCGGGCGGAGGAGACTGAGCGTCGAGAAATTGATCGCATTCGAAATCAGGTTGAAGCGGAGTTTGTTGGCATGGCGAAAGCGCTGCTCTCGAATTCTTTGGAGAGAGAGGTCGGAGAAGCATTGACGGCGAAACGGTTGCTCGTTTTGCAGCCCGAAGACGGCCGCGCCGATTTTGCGATCTTTCGTCAGCCGGCTTCGTCTGGATTCATGCGCAAAGAACAACTGCGTCTTGAGGCTCGTATGGCCGAGACAATGAAGTCGATCGATGACGCCGATCGAGACGATTTGGATACTGAGTTTAAGAAACAAGTGAAGCAGGCGATGGCGGCGTGGGCGCAGTACAAGA
>JAEUWE010000507.1 GCA_016791465.1 Pseudobdellovibrionaceae bacterium | reverse complement strand
CCGATTAAGGCGGGAGAGGTTTCGATTTATGTTTGTGGTCCGACTGTTTACGATTTTCTGCACGTTGGGAACTTTCGTGGTCCCGTTGTCTTTGGAATGATGCGGAATTGGTTTGAGTTTCGTGGCTTCAAGGTGAAGTACGTTTCAAACTTTACGGATATCGACGACAAGATCATCACGCGGTCTTTGAAGGAGAATGTCGACTCGCTCGTGATCTCGGAGCGCTATATTGAAGAGTATCGCACGGACTATCGGACGCTCGGTTTGCGGGCGCACGATCAGAATCCAAAAGTCACCGAACACTTAAAAGATATTATCGAAGTCACCGAAGCATTGATTGCAAATGGTAAAGCCTATGTCGCCGACGGCGAGGTTTTGTACTCCGTGCGGAGTTTTCCTGAGTACGGGAAACTCAGTCGGCGTGATATCGACGACCTCCAGTCGGGAGCCCGAGTTGAGCCAGGTGAAAAAAAGCGCGATCCATTGGATTTTTCACTTTGGAAGCCAGCCAAGCCAGGCGAACCGTCGTGGCCGTCTCCATGGGGAGCGGGACGTCCGGGGTGGCACATCGAATGTTCGGCGATGGTGAAGGCAATTTTTGGCGATTCGATCGATATTCATGGTGGCGGGATGGATTTGATTTTCCCGCATCATGAGAACGAAGTTGCGCAGAGTGAAGGTGCGACGGGAAAGCCGTTTGCGAAGTACTGGGTGCATTGGAACATGATCAACTTTGGCGATCGCAAGATGTCGAAGAGTCTTGGCAATGTGACGACGGCGCGCGAGTTCCTCAAAGAGTATAACGCCGAGATTTATAAGTTTATGATTTTAAGCGTTCACTATCGCTCGATCAGCGACTTCTCAGAGCATGGGATTGAGCGTGCTGTCGCCGGGTTGGCTCGAGTGTATTCGGCGATGGCGCAGGCTGAGCGAGTGCTTGAGCAGGCGGGCAGCGTTTCGGAGGGGAAGATCGCGCCAGCGCTTTCGCAGGCGATGATGGGCGGGCGTGAGAAGATCCATCAGGCTATGGATGATGACTTCAATACGCCCGAGGTTTTTGCGGAGATTTTTAATGTGATCCGCGCCTATAACGCGACTTTTCGCCCCGGAAAGCCAACGGCCGATAGCGTGGTGAATGCGCGGTCGATGTTGGATTGGCTCAAAGAGCAGGGCAGGTTCATGTCGCTCTTTCAAGAAAAAGCGACGACGTTTCTTGTCACGCTCGACGACATGCTCTTGAGACAAAAGGGGCTTTCGCGTGAAGTGATCGATGCCAAGGTCGCCGAGCGCTGGGCGGCCCGACTCGCAAAGGATTTTGCGGCAAGTGACCGCTTCCGCGATGAGCTCAACGCAATGGGTGTTTCGATCTCAGATACGGTTGATGGGACGCGCTGGGAAGTGACGAAGTGAGCGAAAAGGGCGATGAGACGATAGCAGGTAATGTTTCGCCTGCACCCCATCGTCGTGCTCGGCCGCCTGTGCGTCCATTTAAATTGGTCACGGACTACAAGCCCTCGGGCGATCAGCCTGACGCAATCAAGTCGATCGTGAGCAGTATTCGAAGTGGCGCTAAGCATCAGGTCCTGCTTGGTGTGACGGGTTCTGGAAAGACGTTTTCGATGGCAAATGTCATCGCTGAGACGGGACTGCCGACGCTGATCCTTGCACCCAACAAAACGCTCGCGGCACAGCTGTATGCTGAGTTTAAAGAACTCTTTCCGGAAAATGCGGTTGAGTACTTTGTATCCTATTACGACTACTACCAGCCCGAAGCGTATATTCCGTCGACCGATACCTATATTGAGAAAGATTCGGCGATCAACGAGCAGATTGATCGCATGCGCCACTCGGCAACGCGTTCACTTCTCGATCGCCGTGATGTGATTATCGTGAGTTCGGTTTCGTGCATCTATGGTCTTGGAAGTCCTGAGGCCTATGAGGGCATGATGATTCAGGTCGTGGTTGGAAGCGAAATGAAGCGCGATGTTTTTTTAAGAGAGCTCGTGCGCATTCAGTACTCGCGAAATGATATCGATTTTCATCGAGGGAAATTTCGCGTTCGCGGAGACACCGTTGATATTCATCCTCCCTATGAGGATGAGCGGGTGATTCGTGTTGAGTTCTTTGGCGACTACGTCGATCGCGTTTCGTGGATCGATCCACTGCGAGGCACAGTGCAGATGGAATGCGATCAAGTTGCGATTTATCCGGGCAGTCACTATGTGACGGATGAGAACCGAGCGAAGAATGCGATCAAGACGATTCAGAATGAACTATTGGAGCGGCTTCAGGAACTAAAATCGCAAATGAAGCTTCTTGAGGCGCAACGCCTTGAACAGCGCACCTACTATGACATTGAAATGATGGAAGAACTGGGTTTCTGCCAGGGGATTGAGAACTATTCTCGCCATCTCACCGGCCGCGCTCCGGGTGAGCCGCCACCGACGTTGCTTGAGTATTTCCCGGCCGAATTCCTCTGTTTTATCGACGAGAGCCATGTGACGGTTCCGCAGATCGGTGGGATGTATCGTGGCGACCGCGCGCGAAAAATGAATCTTGTTGAGCATGGCTTTCGCCTTCCGAGTGCTCTTGATAACAGGCCGCTCAATTTTCAAGAGTTCGAACGCCTCATGGATAACGTCGTCTATGTTTCTGCGACGCCGGGGCCCTATGAGATGCAAAAGTCGGAAGGCTTGATCGTCGAGCAAATTATTCGACCAACGGGTCTTCTTGATCCCAAAGTGGAAGTGCGTCCGGCAAAGCATCAGGTCGATGATCTTTTAAAAGAAATTCGACTGCGGATATCAAAAAGTGAGCGGGTACTGATCACGACGCTCACTAAACGGTCGTCTGAGGATTTGACGGAGTACTACGAGTCTCTTGGGATTAAAGTTAAATATCTTCACTCTGACATTCACACGGTCGAGCGAACAGAGATTATTCGCGATCTTCGCCTCGGTGTTTTTGATGTCTTAGTCGGCATCAACCTACTTCGCGAGGGTCTTGATATTCCCGAAGTGTCGCTAGTCGCCATTACCGACGCTGACAAAGAGGGTTTTTTGCGATCGGAACGATCGCTGATTCAAACGATTGGACGAGCGGCGCGAAACGCGGATGGACACGTTATTCTCTACGCTGACCATGTGACGGAATCGATGGAGAAGGCGATAAGTGAGACCAATCG
>JAEUWE010000474.1 GCA_016791465.1 Pseudobdellovibrionaceae bacterium | reverse complement strand
TTTTTCCTTCAAGGTATCCACTGATAAATGGATCAATCACCGCGGCTTTAAAAGTCGCTTCACAGTTGGCCACGTAGAATGGAAAGTCCAAGCGATCGGCAACCGCCCGCGCATCGTCAACATCGGTGCTCGAGCAACACGTGCCATTGCCCTCCTCGATATCGCATGATGTGTAATCCCAAACCTGCATAGTGAGACCCACGACTTCATAGCCCTGCTCAACAAGCAGAGCCGCCGCAACCGACGAATCCACACCACCACTCATTGCGACCAAAACACGGCGACGGCGTCCATCTGGACCAATCGGCGCTCGATCAATTGTCTCTAAATTCACGTGAGACATGAAGACTCCTCAGGCCGTTTCAATTGACCCACTTTGTACCCTTTGAGGCCGCGCAAACGATCAACAACCTTCTTTAAAGTCAGAACAAAACGATCGATATCCGAATCCGTCGTTCCCCACCCCACGCCAACACGAAGCGAACACTGCGCCTCAGCCCGCGTCAGTCCCATCGCCAAAAGCACCGGTGACGGTTCGGGACTTCCCGAACTACAGGCCGCACCGGTTGAAACCGCAAAGCCTTCCATATCAAGTGCCATCAGCATCGTTTCACCATCAGTACCCGGGATCAGCAGACTTGATGTCGAGGGTAAGCGTTTCTCCCCAGCGCCATTGATGGAAACATCGGCAATACTCGACAGGACCTCCGCTTCGAAACGATCGCGAAGCCGCGCCATCTCGGCCGCACGTTCGGTGATTTCACCGGCTTTGCTCGCCATGTATCCCAATGACGCAATCGCGAGAACGTTTTCCGTTCCGCCACGACGATGGCGTTCTTGACCACCGCCGTAAATCAAAGGTTCAAGCGGTGCGCCCTTTGCGACATACAAGACGCCTGCTCCCTTTAACGCATAGAACTTATGACCTGCAAACGAAGCATAGTCGACACCGAGATCGCGAACGTTCACCGGAACTTTTCCAAGTGCTTGAACTGCGTCCGTATGCACGCGAGCTCCCGCCGCTTTCGCCATTCGAACAATTTCCGAAAGCGGTTGAATGACACCTGTTTCATTGTTGGCGAGCATCACCGAGACGAGCGCTGTCTGCCCCGGCCGAAGCTTCGCTTCAAGATCCTCGAGATCAATCACACCGGAGCGATGAGCGCGAATCAACTCAACATCAAATCCTGCGCGAGCCATTGCCTCCGCAGCTCGCTTGAGACTTGGGTGTTCCAGACTTGAAAGCAAAATATGGCGCTTCGGCTCGTTCGCAAATGTTTGAATGCTCTTCAATACAAGATTATTTGATTCCGAACCGCCGGCCGTGAAGATGAGCTCGAGTGGATGTGCTCCAAGAATTTTTGCAATCGAATCGCGCGCTTCACGCATGCGCGCTTTTGGTCCGCGGCCCTCTTGGTGAATCGAACTTGGATTTCCCCAATCGTCAGCCCACTCCAAAAGTCGGGACCGCACTTCGGGATGAAGTGGCGTCGTCGCGTTGTGATCCAGGTAGACTCGATCTTTCGTCGAGTCGGTCTGGATGTTTCTGCCTTGCGTCGGATTCGCCATAATGGCCCGCAACTTAGCACAATCTCAATGGTTTTTCCAAGTTCGAGCCTTGATCGAGAGCGCTTTACATGGCTCGCGCGAGGACTTTTGGTCAAGGTCCAGTTCCGGGCAGATTCCTCAATCAAATTGAGAGGATGGCCGATAAGCCAGACATGGATTCTTTCACCGAATGGCAATCCCACTTCAACATTCCTAGCGATGCGTGGGATTCCTTCAGGCAAACTCTCGATTCCACGGCCACCGAGGACACCGGCCCGAACTCGCTTGCCTTCGTCATTTGGTGCATCGAAAACGGCCATCTTTCGGAATCACAGTTCACGTCTTGGCTCGCCGAGCTCTCGGAATTGCCCGTCGTCCACAACGAGTATTTTGAAATTCCTGTCGACCTGCCATTCTGGGAGCGCGTGCGTGATGTCGCTGCGTGGACAGCAGAGCGCCTTCCACTTGCCGATTGGGATGGAACACTGACCGTTGGCTCTTTGTGGCCTCCGATCTCAACGGCTTTTGTCAACCAACCGGTCTCAGTCGTACTCTGCCCACCTCGCGGTTTGATGTTTCTTGCAAGCCAACTCGGCCTCGGTCGTACAGAATCCGTTCAGCCTACTGAGCCGGCGGAGTCACTAACTTCGACGCCCGAGACTCAGCCACCTGCAGCCAGTGCCAGCGCAATAGAGGCCGAAAATACTGGAACTGCTGATCCCGTGTTCTCGACTCCAGAACCAGCGCCGGCTGGAGCCGGTGAAGACTTCTTTGCGAAACTTGAGCGCTCGATGAACACCGATGGTGTTCAATTCGGCGCCGGATCTGACACCCCGGCCAGCGGCGACCAAGAGTCCTCTGTCAGCGAAGATACCGTCGATGACTTCGCATTGCCCGATGGGTTGTCGCTGAATCCCGAGGACCTGAAAGGTCTAAAGGCGTCGATGGCACCGAACGCCGACACCAATAGCGATCTCTCCGCCATCGGCCCCGCCCACGGCACTGTCGTGCACAATTTTGAGTCGGGTGAAAATGAAGTTCAGGAGAAAAAGCCGCTACCCGAGGTCGCTGCGACAATCGCCGTGAAACTTGAAACCGTGGAGCCAGAACCAGCAGCGCCAGAACCCGCGCCAGAAGTCATCGCAGCTCCAGTCTTTGCACCACTCGAGGCCCGCACTGAGCCCATCGCGGCTCCGGCGCCGGTCAAGGAAGAAACTCCTGAGCCAGTGGCAAAATCGGATCTTCTCAAGCGCTCGGATTCAAAGTCGATCACCGATCGATTTAAAATCACTCCGCCGCCGATGGCCGTTCCGCCGCCGCCGCCGATTCCCCAGCCGGCCGCTCAAATGGCAGCGCAGTCGCCAGCAACAGATCCGACAAAAAAACCAGCCAGCCGACGCTTTGAGGCTCCAGCTGTTACAAGCTTCTTTGGCGTGATGACCAACGGCGGAAAAAGCCCTGCTATGGGTGGAGCCGCGGTCGAAGTCGCAAAATCACAAGAGGAGCTCGTCAAGCTCAAGGCTATTCCCTTGAGTCAGCTCGAAACTCGCCACATCGACGAGAGCCGCTCGATCGACGAGGCCGGCGCTCAGTCGCTGGCACAGGTTTCAAATATTTTTGAAGTCTCGATGATTCTGCTCTTTCGCGACGGTTCGCTGCTCCCATGGAAATGGAGCGATCTTTTCTTATCGGTCAAAGGCGATCGCCCTGACGCCATCGATCTTGATGAACCGAGCATATTCAAAATCGTCTTCAAAACCGGAAAGCCCTATCACGGTTACGTCGTCACCAATCCAGTGAACCAGAAGTTCTTTAACGAATTCTATCGCGGCATGCTGCCGAAGCACGCCACACTTGTGCCCGTGATGGTCGACTCAAGAATGGCCGGAATGATCCTGGGGTTCACAAACTCAAAGGTCGACTATCGTCAGAGCTTGCGCCTGATGGAGCGTCTGTCATTTGACTTGGGACGCGTGTTCACGAAACTGCGCACCGGAATGGCAAAGAGCGCTTAAGCCAATCGTCTCCGGATCACGCGCCAACGCGGAGGCCCTTCAAACGAAAAGGTCCACGTGCGAAAACCATGC
>JAEUWE010000465.1 GCA_016791465.1 Pseudobdellovibrionaceae bacterium | reverse complement strand
CGGATCGAGTACTGGCATTTGAATTGGTGAGCGTTCCGACGGATGCGCGGCTCTTGATCGATCGATTTTTGGATCCCAAGATGATTGGTCTGAATATGCGAACGGTTGATCGCAGCTACTTTTCGAGCGGCGAGACATTTTCGCTTTGGTACTGCGGGCCTCGAGATACGAACTTCTTTCTTTGGATGAGCGGTTCAAAGCTTGAGCGTGCGCTGTTACAGCTTGGCGACGAACAGTATGGACTTGATCACGTCGGGGGAGTCAGTCGTCTTGTGCGAGCAAAGACGGGCGGACAAAAAGAAGATGAGGGAGCGCCGACCAGAGGCGTTGTTTTGTTTGCACTTGATGTTGCGTTGCAGATTCGCGATGGCGGCGACGCTGTTGCGGGTCTCGTGAAGGCGCTGACAGAGGCCGCTGAGACGGCTACTGCTTAAATGTCCTACTCGTACCGCCACCGGGTGGCCTTTTTTGAAACCGATGCGATGGGCGTGGTTCATCACTCCAACTACATTCGTTTCATGGAACTGGCGCGGGTCGATTGGCTTCGTGGCGTTGGGGTGATGGATTTGCATATTCCCCATGGTGATCACGTCTTGGGCGTGCTCAATGCGAGCGTGGAATTTAAAAAGCCCTGCCGGTTTGATGACGAGATCGAAATTTTTGTCGAAGGGCGAATCAAGGGCGCACGGCTATGGATTCGGTATGCGATTTGGCTGGAGAAGGTAGGGGTCTGGGTGGCCACCGGCGAAACAGAGCTCGCGCTCTTGACGGCGGACCGTCTGCAGCCGACGCGGTTTTCGAGAGATTTTGTCTCGCGACTTGAGGCAACACCGCTTTCTCAGCACTGGCCTCCCGCTCGCGACTAGGGTAGTGTCGCTCCATCTTTGAAGAAGGAGCCTGCTCATGGATCGTAACCTTGCCCTTGAATTTGTTCGAATCACCGAAGCGGCCGCGTTGGCCAGTTCAAAGTGGATGGGGCGAGGAGACGAGAAGGCAGCCGATCAAGCGGCAGTCGATGCGATGCGCCGAGCTTTCAATAGTATCCGAATCAACGGGACTGTGGTGATTGGTGAGGGCGAGCGCGATGAAGCGCCGATGCTCTACATTGGTGAAAAAGTAGGCATTGCGAGCGCCGATGCGCCAGAGGTCGATATTGCTCTTGATCCGCTCGAGGGCACGACGATTTGTGCACAGGGCGGTGTTGGCGCGATATCCGTGATCGCGGTCGCTGAACGCGGAAAGTTCTTGCATGCGCCGGATACCTATATGGACAAGATCGCTTGCGGTCCGGGCGCTAAGAACGTGATTGATATTGATGCTCCTCCTGCCGTGAATATTGAGAATGTCGCAAAGGCGCTCGGCAAAGCTGTTTCAGAAGTGACAGTGGTGATTCTGAATCGGCCACGCCATGAAAAGCTGATTGCGGAAGTGCGCAAAACGGGAGCTCGCATTCACTTGATTGGTGACGGCGATGTTTCGGCAGCAGTGGCGACGGGTATTCGCGATTCGGGGATCGATCTTTTGCTCGGCGTTGGTGGAGCGCCGGAGGGCGTGATTTCAGCGGCGGCACTCAAGTGTCTCGGGGGAGACTTCCAAGGGCGATTGAAGTTCCGAACTGAAGACGAGCGTACGCGGGCAACAAAAATGGGTGTAAAGGATCTGGATCGCGCGTTTAAGCTCGAGGATCTTGCGCCTGGGCACGTGATGTTCTGTGCAACCGGGATTACGGCTGGCCCACTTTTGGATGGCGTGCGGTTCTGGCCAGGGCATCGGTGCTCGACGCAGTCGATTGTTATGCGTAGCGCAACGGGGACTGTTCGTCGAATCGAGGCCGAGCATTCGCTCACTCTCAAACCTGATGGCATGCTCTTAAAACAGGGACACTGAGCTATGTCGTCAGGGCGTGTGGTTTTGACGTGTTTTTCTTGTGCGACGGTTCACAGTTTGGACGCCGAGCCGGGGCGTCGTGACGAGTGTTCGAAATGTCGAGCGGACCTGCACTGCTGTAAGAACTGTCGACACTACGATCCTAAAGTTTATAATGAATGCCGAGAGACGCAGGCGGACCGAGTGCAAGAAAAAGAGCGCTCGAACTTCTGTGACTTCTTTGCGGCTGGTGCCAGGACTCAGGAATTGAGTGAGCGCGACAAGGCGCGAGCCGCTGCGGAACGCCTTTTTAAAAAGTGAGGGTCAAGAGATGGCAGGAGCCAATCACACCGAAGTTTTCAACTGTACTCCGAAAGAGTTTTTCCAAATCGTTACCGATTACGAAAAGTATCCCGAGTTTTTGAGCGATGTGAAGGGCTGTAAGGTCGTAAAGACTGAGGGCAGTCACAAGTATGTCGAGTACAAAGTTTCTGTTATTAAGGCCATCACCTATCAATTGAAAACGACTGAGACGGAGCCATCACTTGTGTCTTGGGAGTTCGCGTCTGGTGATGTGTTCAAGACGATGACCGGCAGCTGGAAGATTGAAGAGGCTCCTGGTGGGAAAACCAAGGCGACCTACACCGTTGAGGGTACGTTTAAGATTTTCATGCCGGGTCCGATGGCCAATACGCTTTTGAATGTGAATCTTCCCGCGATGATGGCTTCGTATCATCAGCGAATCAAAAAGGTTTATGGAAAATAATAATCAGGACGGAAATTCAAAAATGGGCGAGGCGCTGAAGAAGCTCCTGGCCACCGGAATTTCGGCAGCCTTCATGACGGAAGAATCCATTCGACGAATGGTTTCTGACATGCAGCTGCCCAAAGAGACGCTTGCGCTTTTGCTACAGGGTGCGAATCGTTCAAAAGATGAGTTGATGAACCGCGTTTCAAAAGAAGTGATCGCGATTATTTCGAAGATCGATTTTGTGAAAGAGGCATCGCGCTTTGCTGAGGAGCACAAGTTCCGCATCGTGGCCGAGGTCGAGGTGATAAAGAAGGACGCTTCGGCTCATCCACCGCAGGCGACGACATCGGTCGTGGTCAAGGACTCGACGTCCGGCTAGAGCGTCTCAAGCTTAGACATTGGTGTGCCGATGAAAAGGCATGCCTTCTATTTTCGCCATCATCATCGTCATTTGTTCGGGGCTCGCCTTCAGCATTTGCTTGCGCGAAATGCTGCAGCAGGCGCTTGACGCGCTTTCGAATCGCCGAACTGAGTCTTTGATCAGAAAGCAGATGAAGACGGTGGATTTTCAAATGACGGGACTCATTTCTGACCAGTGGCTTGATGGTTTGATTGCCTCTGTTGCAGAGAAAGAGCGTGCCGGAAGTCGCTCAGGTCTTCAGCGATTTGACTACATGGTTTGGATGATCGGTCTTTCGATCATTTCGTTTGGTGGCCTGGTTGCGGGCTTTGCGCACCTGGCATCGCTCTAAGCTACATCGGATTTGACTGATATCGAGTTGGCAGAATAGTGGCGTTCATTCGCTCTTCTGTGTCGAAGTGATCTTGATCGTGTTGGTTGAGAAACAAGAACAAGCTAGGCTGGTGACTGTTCTTCCAATTCTTCATGAATTTTATTGATTTCGGATTGTAGAAGTCTGGCTCCGGAGTCTGTGGTTCGGTGTAGACCCAGTAGCCGTCGAGGTAGACGAGATTAAACGCGTGCAACCCGCTGTTATTGTAAAATCCCGATATGACCTCGGACTTCAGATTCAGGGCAGAGGTTATGTCATGAAAGATGGTTGCAAATTGCCGACAATTGCCGCGACTGTGAAAATAGGTCATCTCAATTGGTTCGGTAAAGTAGGGGATGAGAGAGTCGTCGTAAGTCAAAAACTGGCTTGTTGCGCACTTTGCGAGCGCAAAGACTTGGCAGGTGTTGAGATTGTCCGCCAGCGCTTTATCTCTGATTGTAGATAGAAGTTTCTGCCGACGTTGCGATCCCGCTAGTCGCTCATCTGGAGATTTGGTTGCGGTGGATTTGTCGTCAAATGGGTCGGTCATCGCTTGGATTTGGTACTTATGCTCATTCTTGATAGAGCACTGCACAGTTTTCCATTCGTGCTTTTCAATGCATTGCTGGCGAACGGCTTCAATGGGGTCGGATTTGAATAGCGACCAGGCGTTTGCTGATTTTGAATAGCAAGCAACTACGAGAACGATGGCGAAGATTGGACTGGTTCTATAGCGCATTGAGGATTTACTCCGGTGCCATTATTGAGTGACTAGTCGCCCACGTAGCGACGAGACTCCATAATTTCAATGACCGAACGTGGGTTCAGGACGCTGGAGTCGCGCGTGTAGCTCTCCAGAAAACGGATGGGATCTTCACCGGGTTCGGCGATTTCTCGAAGTCCGATGGCGGCCTGGGTGAGAAACTTCCACCATTGGCCGGTGCCGGGTTCGGCGAGATCACTTGTGGCGAAGTCCATGAGCTGGCCTTCGAGAAAGCCACTCACGCTAGAGGCCCGAGCCTTGCCATCGAACTTGGTGTCGACAGCAAAGATGAGTTGATCGATGATTTTCAATCGAGCACTCATCTCGGTGCGGTCGATGTCTGCATTTTCAATTTCGGTGAGTGGCCCATTGATTTCCCGATGGGCGGCCTCTTTTCCGGCGGGAGTTGAGAAGTCGGGCTTGAGGCTTGCCGTCGCGAGGGCTTTGAGTTCACGGCGTTGGGTTTCTTCGGCCTTGCGGCTCAGTTCAATGGTCCGTTCGCGCCACTCTTTGAGGCGGCCCAAGGTATCGCTTTTTGCTGAGCCTGAAGCATGGGCATCGAGGCTCGTACCTGCGAGTAGGGCGAAGAGGAGCAATGAAGATGAGAACAATTGACGTTGGGTCATCGACTCTCAAGAAGGCAAGGATGGGGCCAGTTTCTGTATGGGGGACAGGGCGCTGCGAGCGGTCTGGCTATAGTGCTGATGTCGATTTTTTTGACATCGGTGCCGAAGGACGGTTGGCGAGTGGGTGCCGCCATTCTGTCACAGTGCAGCTTCCAGTGCTGGAAGTAGAGGTGCGTTATTTGGAGGCCTGCAGGGACCCTTGCCGGACGCTTGTGCTTTTCGTTAGAAGTGAACAATGAAAGCGCCGCAGCCAAACACAAAATTAAGAGCTCTCGAGTTTCGCGTGTTCGATGGATTCAAGCACTGGCGAAAGAGACCCGTGATTTGGCTCGCGCTCTCTGGCGGATTTGACTCTTGGGTGCTTCTCAATGTGATGACGGCTGTCGGTCGACGCTGGGGTATTGAACTCAAGATTATTCACGTGCACCACGGA
>JAEUWE010000459.1 GCA_016791465.1 Pseudobdellovibrionaceae bacterium | reverse complement strand
GACCAGCGCTACAACTGCCAAAATCATTTCATTCATTTCCTAGTCCCTTCAAACCGACTCTACTTTTCATCCAGCCTTGAGGAGGTTCCAGATCCGTTCGGACTCTGTCACCACCGCGTCCAAGACCACGTCGTGAGACTCACGAGGTAGGCCTTCAACAAGCTGCACCGAAAAACCAATTCCCATTTTTAAAAACTTCTGATTTTGAACAACGTCCGCTCGAGCCAAAAAGCGAT
Source organism: Pseudobdellovibrionaceae bacterium (assembly GCA_016791465.1). Classification (GTDB taxonomy): domain Bacteria; phylum Bdellovibrionota; class Bdellovibrionia; order Bdellovibrionales; family JAMPXM01. The sequence goes on along the minus strand of JAEUWE010000459.1, from coordinate 25,200 downwards.
CATAGTGACCACCTCCCCGCCCCAGACGCCGCCGTTCACGATCAAAACCCAAACCCGGAATAAATGCGCCTCGCACCGAGCCCATGTCGGCGACAGCCGCCCATGTGCTATCAGCCGCTGGCTCCTCAAGACCCCATGACTTTTTCAGCCAGGTCGGAGCCTTGGCCTGTTGGCGATAAAACGCCATCGCGTTCGCTTCGACACGCGGATAGGCCCAGGTCACACCATGAACCTCAGGCAACTGCACTTCACCTTGAATTGCGCGAAACCCAAGCCAGAGGCCTGGACGAGAAGAGAGAAACTCAGAAATGAATTCAGAGAGCGCCGCCTGCGCACGTGCCGCCTCAGCACGCGACGAGAACTGGCTGAGTCGCGACTTCAATTCGCGACGAAGCTCAGGCTTCTCAGCAGCAGTGGTATGTATCCCAGTCACTTTGCTCCCTTCGACTCAGACGGTCTCGGCAAATCGCCAAGACTCCACGCCTATGTCGTCGGGCCAGACTTTTCCAGATCCTCAATCACGCGCGCTGCTCGAGCCTCAAGCCCATCAACGAGCTCTTTTGCCCGTCGCTTTAGCAGCAGAAGTTCCTCGGCCAAATTCAAGGCCGCGAGAATAGATGCATTCTGAATCGAACCCGTCTTGGTCAGAGGGAGGGCCTCGCCGATCTTCGAGTCGACGAGACGAACAAGTTCGTTCACAGTTTCTTCATCGTGTGACGAGCGTAGGCGCAGCGGAACTCCAGCAATTGAAACTTGAAAAGATCGCGCCCGCGAGCCATCGGCTCCCGTTTGCTCCGTCGACTGAATCGCTCCGGAGATCACTCCGCTCGGATTCGAAACCAACGGACGACGCGCAGCTGTCGTACCGACAACAGGTCGGACTCCCGGCTTCGCGGAATTCGCTTTCGTTTGCTCGTGCTTACGCTCGGTCTGAAATGGTCCAGCCATCGCAAAGCAGTTTAAGTGGAAATACTGGATAAGACGAGGAAAAGCCGAGATGGCGCCGTGCGAAAATCAGTTTACTAGACACCGATCAAATGCAACCGATTGGCTCGATGTGCCGACGGTCAAGGTCGCCGTACCACAGCCTGTGATCTCAACCGCAAAGGTCTGCCCACCACAGTTGCCGCTCCAGGTACCGCTCGTCGCACAATTGCACCCCATCTCCCACGTCACATTGGACGGAGAAATGTCGCAAGTGGCAGCGGTCACGTTATTCGTCAGACGCAGCGTACCTCCACTCATGACGCGACTGCTCCGGCTTGTGCCCGAAACCGAAATTGCTGAGCTCGTTCGTGTCGTGACGTCATAAAATGTCGTTCCACCATGTGTGATCCGACGATTGATGCCGTCGCTGGTGAAGTCGAATGTCTTGCCGGTACCCGATCCCCCCGTCCAGGTCAGCACCTGTCCAAGCGCACCTGTTTTGGTCACCGCAAGTGTGCCGCCACGAGGGCCGGTGATGGTAAAGTTGGGAGCGCGCTGGATCGAATCACCAGCCGCGCCGAGCATGCAATTCACTGAACTCCCTGTCCACATCAGTCCAACCGTGCCACTCAAAGTCGAAAGGCCGACCGAACAGCCATTGAAAACTCGAGTCACCGTGTTCGCGGTGCACGAGCCAAAACCGTAGCCTGCACAACTCGCGCGACTTCCGACTGACGCAATCGAGAGTGAGCCAGTCGCTCCACCGGCCTCGTCAATAGACGCCATCACGTCGCCAATCTGTTGCGCATTTTCGTCATTCACATCAACAGTGATCGTCCCCGTGCGCCCAACAGAACTCGCATCTTCCGCTTTTTTACCGCAGGAAAGCACGTTTGCAGCAACAAGGGCCAAAATGAGCGTCTTCGAAAAGTCTGACATCGAAACCTCGCCTTCAAACATCCTTGATGAGGGGAAGGCTCCATTCCAGAGGTCAGCGCAAATTTCGTCAAGCAGGACCAGGCCAAACCGGTCCTTTAGATCGAAGCGCAAACCTGAGCCGAAACCGCCTCGGCCCGCTCGCCCGAAATCGAAACCGCATGACCATCTTTGTCGCAACAAATAAGCTCAGCACGCTCTGAATAGAGCTCGCCTCGCTCATTCACACTCGACGTCTGACAGAACCGACTCTTGTTCGTCTTCGTGATGCCACAAACGGAAACCTCGTAACCAGAACCCGCTCCGCCACCGGCCGTGCACGCCGCGGTGTCCTCATTCTTGCAGATCACAGTCGCCGTACAAGACGCACTCGCATCAAACGAAACCAGTACTGCGGCAGCCACCGAAACCATCACGATCAGTTTTAAGAAGTTCATTCAGAGCTCTCCTCTTATTGAAATTTGAAATTCGAACGCGAACCGCGGCCAATCTGCAGAAAACCAGTAAATGAGTCAAAACTGACCTGCTGGTTTTCCGTCAAATAATCGACTCAACAAATGCTTTGGAATCAAAACTGCGAAGATCGCCGATTTTCTCGCCTACACCAATGAGCTTAATCGGCACCGCGATCTCGTTCACAAGCCCCACAGCCACGCCACCCTTGGCCGAACCATCAAGCTTCGTCAGCACGACACCCGTCACCGAAAGGGCCGCATGAAACTCGCGCGCCTGAATCAACGCGTTCTGTCCGCTGTTGGCATCGAGCACAAGAAGCGTCTCGTGCGGCGCCGAAGGATCGAGTTTCAAAAGCACACGCTTCATCTTCTTCAGCTCTTCCATCAGATTCTTCTGCGTGTGCAGACGGCCGGCGGTGTCGACAATGACGATGTCATAGTTTTGCGAGCGCGCCATCTCAAGCGCTTGGTAAGCGACCGCACTCGGTTCGGTGACGCCAGTCGGATCAAAGATTTCAACGTGGCCAGCATCGCCCGCAGCGCGATCGGTCCAAACCTTGAGCTGCTCACCCGCCGCCGCACGAAACGTATCGCCAGCCGCAACGAGGACGCGCTTTCCACGTGCCGCCATTCGCGCCGCAAGTTTGCCAATGGTTGTGGTTTTTCCGGCGCCGTTCACTCCAACCACCATCAAGACCGCAGGCTTCGCGTTCCAAAGATTCAGTGAATCCAAACCATCCGGCGCTCCGGAATCGATTTTAAACGGAAGAAAAATACGCTCGATCTCGGCCTGAAGTTCCCGGCGAACGGCCTCAAACCCGGTCTCACCCGATGCCTTCAGCTTCGCAAAAACCGTGTCGAGAAGCTGTTGTACGGTTTTCGGGCCAAGATCGGCGGTGTAGAGAATCTCTTCAAGCTCTTCGCGCTCACTCTCGCTCAACGTGTTCTTGCCAGTAAAAACTGACTTGATCCGTCCGAACAGAGAGGATCTCGTTTTCTCTAAGGCATCGGAAAGCTTGCGTTCTTCAGTCGACGGCCCCGCGTCCGGCCCGGCTGCCTCCGCTATGACGCGATGCTTTCTGGACGTCCAAGGTGCCTCTTCAGCGCCCTCGCTGGCCGGCAAAGCCCCCGGTTTTTTCTTAAAAATCGAATAGCCGATGAAAACTGCAATCACGAGTGTGATGAGAAACATCCCACCCGCGACGACAACGCCTAATCCCAAGAATGGCTCTTCTGCGTACATGGCGACAACCCCCGACTGGCCTCAATGGCCTGACTACTGGTTGAGGTTGACCGAGACCATCTTCGAGACGCCGCGCTCTTCCATCGTGACGCCGTAAAGACGGCTCGCGACTTCCATCGTGAACTTGTTGTGAGTGACGACGATGATCTGCGAGCGCTTCGACATCTCTTTAACAAGATCGTTAAAGCGATAGACGTTGGCATCATCAAGAGGAGCGTCGACCTCATCCAGCAAACAATATGGAGATGGACGAACAAGGAAGATCGAGAAGATCAACGACACCGCTGTCAGCGCCTTCTCGCCACCCGAGAGAAGCGTCATGTTTTGCAGCTTCTTTCCTGGAGGCTTGGCGATAATATCGATGCCCATTTCGCCCTTCTCGGGATCTTCGACGAGAAGAAGCTGAGCTTCGCCGCCGCCAAAGAGAACCGGGAAGACCTTTGTAAAGCGCTCGTTGACCTGATCAAAGGTCTCTTTAAAGCGCTTCGCGCAGACACGGTTGATGCGGTCGATAACTTTTTTGAGCTGTTCTTTCGCCTCAACAAGATCCTCTTGTTGTTTTGAGAGAAACTCGTAGCGCTCTTTCACTTTGTCGTACTCTTCGATGGCCGAAAGATTGACGTCGCCAATCTTTCCAAGCTTTTCGCGAAGATCTTTTAATTTTGCTTCAGCCTCGTGCTGATCGCCATCGCGACCGCGGTAGCGCTCGGCAACGTCGACAAGCTCGAGCATGTAGCGTTCGCGAATCTGTTCGATCAAGTAGGACTCTTTCAAACGGCATTGCTCTGAAACCAAGCGCGCGTCGTTCATTTTCGACTGCAGTTGGTTTCGATTCGAGAGATAGCTCGCAAGTCCACGTTGAATATCGAGATAACGGGTGTTGAGCGTTTCAAACTCGTCGCGACCGCGTGAAACTTCAGCGCGCGCCTCTTCGCTGCGGCGAATGAGCTCGTCGATCTGGATTTTCTTTTCTTCAAGAACGACGGAGTTGAGCGAAATCGATTCATTCGACTTCTCGCTCTCAGCCGACATGCGACCGAGCTGCGCTTCGGTCTCCGCGAGATTTCGCGAAAGCATTTCAACCTGACGCTCAAGACCATCGCGCTCCATCGTTCGAGTTGCCGACGATGTTTGAAGCTTGCCAACTTCATCTTGGAGCGAACCCACGCCACCGCGAGCCACTTCAAGATCTTGCGTCAGAACTTCAATTCGCGATTCAAGTTCAACCTTGCGCGAAAGAAGGTCCGTAAAACGCATTTCAAGTTCTTCCAGCTCACCGCGACGAGAGTCGATCTGCGAAGTCAGCGAGTGAACATCGCGCTCTTGGCGAGAAATGGCCTGATCGCAATTCGAGAGTTCCTGCTCCGCACGTTCGAGATCTTTTTTAAGCGATGCGAGAAGGATCTCTTTTTCCGTGTTGCGCTTTTCGACCTGTTCAAGCTCGGTCTCGATGTTGCGAAGATTCTCTTCCATCTTCTTGAGTGTCGCTTGCGCGAGCGCAAGCTTGCCGCTCCACTCTTCGCGTTTAACCGAAAGCTCTTTGATTTCCCGGCGGCGCTGGAGAAGGCCCGAATCGGCGCTCTCCGCTGTTCCACCTGTGATCACGCCGTCACTTGTAACGGTGTCGCCATCAACTGTAACGAATGTCCACTCGGGGTGAAGCTGGCGAAGCTCAATCGCCGAACCGATCGAATCGACAACTGCAACGTTTTTAAGAAGGCGCTGGATGGTGGGTTTGAACTTTTCTGGTGCGCGAATGATATCCGAAAGGATCGCCCGCACGCGGCTCGCCGCTGGCTGCGACACCGAGGTCTCAACCACTTGCAGGCCACCGGCGACGAAGCTTGAGCGGCCTGATTTTTGTTCTTTTAAGAAATTGACCGCGCCAACAGCCGAGTCGGGAGTTGGCGAAAGCAGCATCTGTAGACGCGGGCCAAGAGCCGCTTCCATGGCGAGCTCGTACTCGCTTGGCACTTCAACAACTTCGGCGATGGGATGAAACTCAGCTGCCGCATCGCGATCGGCCTCAGGCAGCGATTCAAGCTTTTGACGCTGCCAGAACATCACCGATTTTACGCCCGCTTCAAAACCTTCAAAGTTCGAAGCGAGGTTCTCAAGACCATAGAGCTTACCGGTCACCTCGGCGAGATTCTCTTTAAACATCTCGACTTCGTCGCGACGTTCAGCGATTTGCCCCTGAAGCGTCTGTTTATTGGCAACGAAGGTATCGACATCGCGAGCAAGATCGAGCTGTTCCTGACGGTTTTTCTCAAGCTCGTTCCAAACTTTCTTACGGCGCGATTCAAAGTCGACTTTCTTTACAAGAAGCTCTTCGAGGATCGCACGCGAATCGGCTTCGCGCTCTTCAATGCCGCGAATCGAGTCTTGAAGACCCGTAACCCGGGCCTGAATCGAGGCTTCGCCCTGAGAAACTGTGATAAATTCGCGACGTGAGTCCGTCAGTTCGCGATCGACTTCTTCGATACGACCCGCAGCTGTTTCCCAACGCTCTTTCTTCTCGGTGTACTCAGCGGTCAAACGTGTCGCTTCTTCAGCAACCACGGTGAGCTGAGCCTGAAGTTTTTCAACCTCAGCCGACAGCGCCACTTGGCGAGCGCGATGCTCCTCTAATAAACCGCCGGTCATCTCTTTGTTGCGACGAGCAGCTTCGATTTCAAAACGAAGCTCTTGAATCTCGCTCTCGGCGCGCTGAACTTGCAGTTGCAGCTCCTGCGCTTCGCGCGTGAGATCTTCGACCTGCATTTGTTTTTCGGTAACCTGAACCTTCAGCGTTTCAACTTCAAGTTCCTGTGAGCCGGCTTCGGCTTGAGCCGCGGCCTCAAGCGTTTCCGCTTCGGCGAGTTCTCGCTGCGCTGTCTCGGACTGCTCGCGCAGAGCCAGGTACTGCTTTGATGAGAGCCAGAGATCGAGATCTTCGGCTTCGCGTTTAAGACCGCGGTAGCGCTCCGCGCGCTGTGCTTGGCGCTCAAGCGAATCGATCTGGCGCTTCAACTCGTTCACGATGTCGTGAAGACGAATCAAGTTCTGCTCAGTCGACAAAAGTTTTCTCTGCGATTCGCGCTTACGTGCTTTGAACTTGGTGATTCCAGCCGCTTCCTCGATGAGGTGACGACGGTCTTCAGGTTTCGATGTGACCAACTGACCAATCGCGTTCTGCTGAATGATCGAGAAACCTTTGGCACCCGCACCGGTATCCATGAAGATCTCTTGGATATCGCGCAGACGAGCGGGCTCTTTATTGATGAAATACTCAGACTCGCCACCGCGGTGCAGGCGACGAGTGACCATGATTTCAGAAAACTTCAAATATTGAACAGGAAACGGTCCGCCGTCGTTCTCAAGAGTCAGCGAGACTTCGCACATCCCCATTGGGGCATAGCCTTCAGCACCAGCAAAGATCACGTCTTCCATCGACGATCCACGAAGGTGCTTTGCTGACATTTCACCCATCGACCACATCAGCGCATCGACGATATTCGATTTTCCGCAACCATTGGGACCGACGATCCCGGTGATGCCCGAGTCGAAGTGAATGACAGTGCGATCTTTGAATGACTTGAAGCCAACGATCTCGAGCTTTTTAATTCTCACGGACGAGTCTCCACTTTAATGACGCAAGCTCCCTCTTTAAAAGAGAGCAGCGCAAATTAAAGGTGCAAAGTGAGCCGTCCGTGGTCCACTCTTTACCAAGGACCAAAGTCTTGTGGAGGTCCCTGCTCCCGTCAATCAAGCAATGACAGATTGCTTAAGGAATTGGCTTCTGACGCATGGCGCCTGCCTGCAAAACAGGCGTCCACAGCTAATTTGCAGTCCCTGCGCCGCCGCTCGCTTTTCGCTGGCTGACCCGCGAAATCGCAACACTAAGCCCATCAATGGTGATCGGTTTCGTGGCAAACTCATCCATGCCGGCCTCGAAACACTGCTCCTTGGTTTCGCGAAGAGCGTTGGCCGTGAGCGCAATGATCGGCGTCGAACGCAGCCTTCCTGACTGCTCAAGCTCTCTGATCTCGCGAGTCGCCTCAAAGCCGGTCTTCACCGGCATCTGACAATCCATGAGAATCAAATCAAAGCCCCCGTCTTTCGCCTGCGCAAGCATCATATCAACTCCCTGCTGACCATCACCCGCACAAACCGCGTTGTAGCCGAGCTTCGCAAGCATCGCCTTGATCACGATTTGATTGACAGGATTGTCCTCCACCACAAGAGCGCGTTTGACCATCTTGCTGACAACGCGTGCCGCAATCGGCGCTTCAGAAAGAGAGGGTCGCTCGCGCAAGACTTTTGAAAGCTGCGAGAGCTGGATCGGACGAGTCATCATGTACGGCTTCACGGCGCGCTCAAGTTCAGTCAGTTGACTGAACTTGAGCGCCTCATCGGGACGAACAATAAAGACAAAGTACGCACCGGCTGCTTTAATTGTCTCAAGCGTCAGCTGGCGCTCGCTTTCTGGCAATTGCAGCCAGTGACGGCGCTCGGCGAAGATCACCGACTTTGACGTGAGCTTTCGATTTCGGTCATCACCCCACGGTACAATATCTCTCAGCTCGGTGCGAATGGACTTCCAATAATAGTCGAGAGTCTGCAAAAGATCGCCTTCGGGAAGCACCGAATGAATCGAATCCCAAATTCGAATTGGGCCCGAAGGTCGCGGGCTCTCAGGCTCCATACTGACCTCGAGCGCAAGCTCTAAACTAAATGTCGAGCCTTGAGCCTCAACACTTCGAACCGAAACTGTGGCCCCCATCGCTTTCGCAAGCGAGCTTGTAATACTCAGCCCAAGTCCTGATCCACCATAGCGACGACGATCCGAAAGATCCACTTGGGTGAACGAATCAAAAATCTTCGAAAGTTTGTCCTCGGGAATTCCAACACCCGTGTCCGTGATCTCAAGAATGATCCGATCAAATGGAACACCATCCTTCTCTTCCCGACTCTTCCTTGAGAGGTGAAGTTTGATCTGACCGGTCGGTGTGAACTTAATCGCATTGCCAAGGAGGTTATTGAGTATCTGACGGAGTCGCGTTTCGTCGCCCACATGACGACCACCCAAGCGCGGATCGATGCGCACATCAAGCTCAAGACCTTTCGCGAAAATCGCGGGCGCCAGCGCCTGACCGACGTCGTCAACGGCAGCCCGCAAATCAAACGGACGATTTTCAAGAACGAGTTTACCGGACTCGATACGCGAGAACTCGAGAATATCGCTGATCAGAGAAAGCAGAAATCCGCCTGACTTATGGATAATATCCAGCTGCTGAAGCTGTGACTCAGGAAGCTCAGAATGTCGCATCACATCGATCATTCCGATAATTCCGTTGAGTGGCGTTCGGAGCTCGTGACTCATGTTCGCCAAGAACTCAGACTTCGCTCGGCTGAGTTGACGGAGTTCCTCTTGCTTTGAGCGCTCCATATCAAGCAGCACTTTATTTTTCTCAATCGCATCGGCAACGTTGAGCTTCATCTGATCAAAATAGAAATAACAGCTCATGCTGCCATTGGGACCATCGAGCACCATCTGCTGAATTTGCCCGACAGGAATCGACAGATTTCCTTCGATCGCTCGCGGAGGAGTCAATGAAAGTTCAGGAAATACCAAGCGGAGTTTTTGCAGCGTCACGCCCGATGCAATGTTGAGCACTTCCTGGAACGTGTCGATGATCTCAGTTCGTTTCTCCAAGAAAAGCGCTTCACGACTCTTCACATCGATGTCGTCGACCTCAAACCCCATCAGTTTGAGTGCCTCGGTCCGCCGAACCCCGATCAGGAATTCGCCATAGATCTGTCCCGTAAAAAGAACGGAAAAGAATAGATCTTCACTGGAATTGAGGGTGGCCGTTTCGGCCTCGGGCCTCTCCACTGTTCGGATATCAAGTAGGTCCTGCAGCACCGCCCGCACCGAGCGACCGTATGTCCGACAACTTTCTCTTGAATCAATTTCAACCGTTCGCTGATTCATGCGGCTCTCGATTCTTGGGGCTGAACCAGTTGCTCGATAAGAGCATGAAGCTTTTGTTTCGATTCAGGATCGCCCGTCGCCAGCTCCTCTTTCTTCAAAAATGCTCGGGCGCCGATATCAAGACACTCCTGCATCGTCGCCTGATCGCCAAGACTCGAAACCATGATCACGCAAGCATTGCGATCAAGATCAAGAATCATCTTAAGGCATTCTTTGCCGCCACAGTTCGGCATTGTGATATCGAGAAACACGATGTCGGGACGCGTTTGCTTGAAAAGATCGAAGCCCGTGAAGCCATCCTTCGCGCGACCGGCGATCGTCGCTTTACCTGCGGTCAGGCGCTCCAGGAGCTTCTGGATTGTCAGACTGTCGTCAATCAGGATTGCGGTTACCACTGTCGCACCTCCATACCTGTTCACGATCGCACGACACGGTGAAGACAGGATGAAGCAACTTATATGAACCCTTGAAGATCTCCTGTCGAACCCCTCGACAGGAGGGCCGAAGCTCAGCCCCAGCCCCTTTGTTCTCATTCGCGGCCCCGGTCTTCTCGGCTATTGACGAGCTGACGCCTATGCCAGACCCAATTCAACGAATGGAATCGAGTATGATTCTCGCATGTTGGCGATAAGGGAGTGATTTCTCTCGCTTCGAATAACAGGAGTTCCATGCACGTTCGTCGACGGATCCTCACTTTCACGTTTGCAATCGGTCTGATTTGCGGCCTTGCGCCGACACGTTCGTTTGGCGCCGGAGGGACCTGCGAGGACGTGTTTCGTGCGCCATCTCTTCCGACCGAGCTCACAGCAAAACTCATCGAACAACTCGAGAAGACACCAGACAAGCGCTACCTCATCACGCGACTCAATCACGACATCCCGGTCGTCGGAACTTTTGCAGGAAGCGAAATGCAGAACGGCGTTTTTCTCATTCGATTTAAGCTCGAAGGGATAGACTCAACGATCGCCGTCAATCCAGCCACGGCCTCGCTTGGTACCGCACCAATCCGCATGAATTTTTCCGAAGACCCAGTGCGAGACTTGAAGGCGAGTCTCGCAAGGGCGAATGAAATCACGCGCGACATCTCGAGAATGATGTACGAACCGCGACCAAAGGTCTTTAAAGGTCCAGGCCTTGAGGTCTATGGAGACTTTGGATCAAAGCAGCATAGCGCCAATGGACAGGTTGTTGGCCGCATTCTTTCAGAGTTCGACGCATTTTTGAAAGGCTCAGGCTTTCGCCTTCCCGAAAAAACGATCGTTCATATTCGCGATTCGAAGTACGCAAAGAAAGTAACGCTGGGACCATATTGTCTTATCGCAGGCCTTTGGAGCCCGTGGCGCGGACAGAGCGATACGACCATCAGTCTTCTGCCTTTCCGAGACGAGGCGGCGATTGTGACCTCACCGTCCGTGCTGGCGCACGAACGCGTGCACTCCATGCTTGCGATGACTTATCGGCCCGATGCGTTCTTCAATAGACCGACCGCACAGTCGCTTCAAGAGGCCATCCCTGACTTTCTTGCCGCGCACTTTACAAATAGCCCCGTTATCGCCGGTGAAATCGCCGAAGCGCGCGACCTCACGAAGGTGCTAAGCGGAGCTCGCGGTGGCCTCCCGGTGACACGCAACATTTTCAGAACTGATCAATTCATGAGTCAGTATCATAACTCCCTCGCCTATTCGGGCATTCTCTGGCGGCTTCGCGAAACACTCGGCGCTGATCGAATGACGGCTGACCTCAAAGGCCTTCTCGATACGATCGCAAAAACGGGCGGTCCCTATACTGGATTCATCTCGTCAACTCCTCTAGAGATTGAGCATGGAAACATGCAGCACTTTCTACGAGCACTTGCACGCTTCTACAAAAATGACGTCACCGCGATGCGCGTGATCGCCGAAGCCGCAAACGCAAATCTGTTCACTCTCGACGGACTCACTCCGAATCGAATGGGAAGTGCTGAACCAAGGGCCAACGGTCTGGCCGGTCCAGACGAACGCCCCGCCTTGGCCACGTCGGCGATGGTCTATTCAACCGCTCGGGTCACACTTCCGCCAGCGACATTGGGCGCGATCATTTATTTTGTTCTGTTTCAAGACGATCAGTCACATTGAGAATCGGGAAACGGGCACTTTTTTTCCCGCAGCGCAACGGCCTCGCTCAAGACGAAACACCGATATGAGGACCTCATTAACGACTGTTTCGTTTTGAGACCTTCGCTTATACATTTCACCGATATTGCCGAAAAGAAAGACAGAACGTCGAACGTTTGCGCAGGAGAACGTCGGTTATATGTCGGCCCAATGGCGTCATCACATTTGGATGTGGAGTCGTCGTCTCAATGGAGGCGAAGGGCGCTCCTATGCACTGCCAGTCATTGCTCTTACTCTCGCGCTCGCCGGTTGCGACTTGCGCCCGCTCATCGGCGAAGTGAGTCGAACTGATATCCAGTTCGATACGCTTACGCCAATCAATTCACAAAACAAATCAAGCTACACTTTAAAAGGCAGCTGCACGAGCGGCCCCGTCGCCATCAACCTCGGCACAGCTGTGCGCCTGAGCCTTCCCTGTACCGGCGGACGATTCGAAAAAACACTGAATCTCTCTGGTCTTCCCGATGGCCAACTCGCCCTCATCGGTGGTGTTGCCGCAAAGAAGTCAACAACGGCAACTTCCATCCTGAAAGATACTGATCCACCGCTCATTTCCGTGGCCGCAACACAGGCACCATGGATCAATCAGTCGACAGCTCCCCTCTATGTCGTCGACGGAACGTGTTCGGAAGAGCATCAGCCGGTCGAAGTCGTTATCGGCTCTGTCTCAGCGAAAGCGACCTGCAGCAGTGGCACTTTCTCTGTCGCACTCGACACCACGACCCTGGCCGATGGCCCATTGACGATCTCCGCCTTTCACTCCGATGACGCCGGCAATACCGGCACCGGCACTTTTGCGGTTCAGAAAGATGTCGTCCCTCCCGCTGCGGTTTTGGTCACTGGTCTTCCCGCAGGCCAAAGTGCGACGGTATCACCGACCGGTACTGTTTCCGGCACAGACGTCACACAGTATTCCTACCTCTTTGGCCCTAGCCTCACCACCACCTGCCTTGCCGTTTGGAGCTATAGCGCGGCAGCGCCAGTGGCAACGACGCTAGCCCCCGATCTTTCATCGACGCCGAATGGTTTTGTACGAGTTTGCGTGCGCGGCGCCGATGCGGCTGGAAACTGGATCTCCGTCGGCAGCGCCTACTCCACAATTTGGGAGAAAATCGCTCCCAATATCGCGCCGGCGATCAACGTCACTTCATGCAGCACAACCGCCAGTGAGGATACGGCCTATGCGTGCTCTCCAGTCATCACCGACGCCGATGGGCCATCTCTGACGGTGTCGTTCGCCGGCTCTCACACCTGCGGTCCATGGCTCAGCGTCAACAGCACGACCGGCGCACTGAGCGGAACGCCGCTTCAAGCCGATGCGGGAACCTGCACGGTCGCCATCACTGCAACCGATGGCTCGCTCAGCGACACGAAATCCTACTCGCTCACCGTCAATGCCGTAAACGACGCTCCAACACTGAACGTGGCTTCATGTGCGACGACAGTTGCGCAAGACGCCGCCTACGCTTGCTCACCCGTCACCACTGATCCCGACAACGCTTCGTTCACCTACGCATTTGCTGGAACTCACACCTGCGGCCCATGGCTGAGCGTCAACGGCACAACTGGAGCACTGAGTGGCACTCCGGGCGACAATGATGTTGGCGCATGCACGATTGCGGTGACCGTCAATGATGGCGCGGCAACACAGACATCAACTATCGCGTTCACCGTCACAAACGTGGCGCCGACGCTAACCATCGCCAACGCGGCAGCCCTTTTACGAAACGCGCCGGCAACCGAAATTCGAGACAACGCCGCCGTTCAAGCATCAGAAGAAGGCTACGGTGTCTATACGTTCGATCACGCCGGAACCACAGGAACAAAATGCTCTGACAACTCACTGCAGCTTGCGATCGATGCCACAACGGGTTCTATCACCTATCGCCCCGCCACAAACTACGTCGGCACGTGTAACATCCGCGTCGTCTTTGACGACCAAAACGGTGCCGGCAATTCGACTGTTGCCGCGCAATTCTCGATCACCGTCAATGACCTGATCCTGTCGATTGCCAACATCACGGTCGCCGAAGACGTGTCCGGCGGCAAAGCCGTGCTCACAGCATCGATCCCGGCAAATGCGTATCAAGACGTGACTTTTGATTTCTCGACAGCGGATGGAACAGCCGTTTCAAGCGGCGTCTTTAAGGACTTTGATTCGACCTCACAAACCGGAGTTACTATTACGGCCGGCACATCCTCAGTCCAATTTGAAGTTCCGCTCACCAATGACGGACGCGATGAGCCCGATCAGGCCTTCACCGTCACCCTTGCCAACCCGACCGGCGCTACAATCGGAACTGGAACCGCAACTGTCACCATCACCGATGAGGATGCGGCGCCAACACTCACATTGGGCGGCACGCAAACCGTGGTTGAAGACGTCGGCACGGTTGCGCTCACGGCAACTCTCTCCATCATCTCTGAAAAGACAGTGACGGCGAGCTTTGCCAGCACCGACGGCACCGCAGTTTCAAGCGGCATCTTCAAAGACTTCGATGCCGCCTCAACTGCCGTTTCAATTGCCCCCGGGAGTCTCACACAAAATCTCTCAGTCACCATCACCGACGATCCTCGCGACGAAGATGACCAAGCCTTTACCGCAGCACTCACAGCGCCCGGCAATGCGACGCTCGGCACGTCAACCGCGACGATTACACTTCAGGACAATGATTCACCGCCAACAGTTTCTCTCTCATACGCAGAAGCACCTCCCACTGAAGGACAGACGGCCAAAATCTCTGCAACACTCAGCGTGATCAGCGAGAAAGCGATTGGGCTGACAGCGACGACTTCGGATGGAACAGCGACGACACCGAGTGACTATACCGCCCTTGTCGCCGAGCCCGTCAGTATCGCAGCCGGCACCTTAACGGTTCAGTTCAATCTCGTCACTGCTGACGACGCGGTCACTTGCGAAGAGGGAGAGACGGTTCATGTCGCAGCCGGCGGCTATACAAATGTAACAGCTGGTGCGACGACCACTCTCGACGTCACAATCACCGAAAACGACTATCCCGGCGTCACACTCACCGCATCGCCCATCGTCGAAGGACAGAGCGCTGTTGTGAAAGCCACGCTTTCAACAATGTGTCCGAACTACGATGTACCGTTCGTCTGGAAAACCGTATCCGGTACGGCGACCGTCGGCGAGGACCTGGCGACGCAATCGGGAACTGTCACGATCGCAAAAAACACCCTCGGCAATACCTTTACCGTCTCAACAACCGACGATACGACTGCTGAGCCGAACGAAGTCTTCGGACTCGTGGCTGCCTGGGGCACGTATTCATCTGGTAGCGGCAATGTCCTGATTACCGATAACGACCTCAGCCAGACCGTTGCAGGAATTGGTGTCTCAAAAGTTTCCGTTGGCAGCAACACGACGTGCGCCGTTCTTACCGATGGCAATATCAAATGTTGGGGAGGGCGCTTTAATGGTCTTATCCCCGGAGATGACGCCTCTCTGTACGGAAACAAACCGAGCGAGGTCGTCGCTCTTGCTCCGAAAGTTCCCTTCGCGGCAAGTCTTGAACCTGTCGAGATTGGTCTCGGCGGCGGTTTTGGCTGTGCCAGGATGACGAACGGAAGTGTCCGCTGCTATGGAAACTTCAACCTTGGACCAAGAGACAACGCGGACTCAAACATGGGGGGCCGCGGTCGCACCTATCTCGGTACCGAATACGAAGGTACAAAGTACGGATCGATGGCGGCTCTTCCTCCGGTGAATCTCGGTAACGGCCGAACGGCCACTCAGCTGGCCGTCGGATACTTTCACGCCTGCGCCATCCTTGATAATGCTAAAGTTCGTTGCTGGGGTGCCGGTCACGCACGAGGCGTGGGAACCACAGGACACACCAACTACGAGGCCGATATGGGAGACAATCTTCCTGACGTCGACTTCGGTACCGGACTCACCGCAACAAAGATCAGCGCCGGCAACGACTTCACCTGCGCTCTTCTCTCGGACCAGTCAGTCAAATGTTGGGGTTCCAATGGCTACGGTCAGCTCGGTATAGGAAATACGCTAACAATCGGAGATGGCGCAGGCGAAATGGGAAATAGCCTTGCTGCCGTACCGCTTGGGCAAAACGTCCTCGACCTCGGCGTCGGTCACTATTTTGCCTGTGCGCGCCTTCAAGACAAATCCGTCAAATGCTGGGGTGACAATGCTTGGGGCCAACTCGGTCTAGGACATATAAGTCGTATCGGCGATTCCGCGGGCGAAGTTGCAGCACTCACTGGTATCTCACTCGGCACCGGTGTCTTGGCCGAGAAGCTCGCTGTGACACAAGACTCAGTTTGCGTCCTGACAGATTCAAATACTGTCAAATGCTGGGGACGGAATGACGTTGGTCAGCTCGGCATCGGCACGACGAGTAACATCGGCGACGGCGGTGGCGAAATGGGCAATGCTCTTGTGTCCGTGCCGCTTGGACAAAACGCAACCGATGTGTGGATGAGCGCGCATAACACTTGCGCCAAACTCGCTGACAACAGCGTCAAATGCTGGGGCGCAAACTCCGTCGGACAGCTGGGGATCGGATCAGCCAACCACATTGGCGATGGTGCCGGCGAAGTCGCCGCGGCAGCCGCAATTGACCCGGGCGCCAACTATGAAATCCTGGGAATTTCACATGCGAAAACCTCTGGCTATGCCTCGGGAGGCCTCTGCTATCTCTTACGCAATACAGTCCTCAATAAAAATGAAGCGCGTTGCTTTGGCGACAATCGAAACGGTCGCTTAGGACTTGAAAACATGTACATTGGCGATGGACCGGGCGAGATGGGAGCTGCACTCCCGACCCTCAAACTCGGTACCGGCCTAAAAGCGGTCGACGTTCAAGTCCTCAGCGGTGGCGTTTGCGCCCTCTTTAGCAATCAAAAAGTAAAGTGCTGGGGTCGCTACGAGGTGAACGGCGCGGGAAGCTCAACTGTGATTGGCACTGGGCTTTCACCACTTGTCGGCGACAGCATTCCGTACGTCAATTTCGGCACTGGCGCGAACGTCATCAAAATCGATTCTCACCTCAATAGCACTTGCGGCCTTCTTACTGACGGAAGACTTAAATGCTTTGGCTATAACTCCGGCTGGCAAATGGGTTACAATGCCACATTCAGTTCGATCTTCGGCGATGCGGCAGGCGAAGTTGGCGACAATATGCAGGTTCTAAACTTTGGCGCCGGTCGCAAGGTCGTCGACTTCTCGGTCGGAAACACTCACACCTGCGCAATTCTCGATAACGGCAAACTCAAGTGCGTGGGCAACAACTACTATGGACAACTCGGCCTTGGACACAACCTCACGATGGGCGACTCGGCACTCGAGGTCGGTGATTCCCTCGCCGACGCCGATCTTGGTACCAGTCGCACGGCGCAGAGCATTTCGGTCGGCGTCGAAGCCTCATTCGCGATTCTCGACAATGGCTCCGCTGTCGCTTGGGGAAGCAATGACTACTACCAACTCGGAACTCGCACCACCCATATTGGCGACGGTTCTGGTGAAATGGGGAACGCACTGGCACCCATCAACTGGGGCATAGGACTCACAGCCAAGAAGTTCATTGCCGGCCGCGATCGCGGAAGCTGCGCGATTCTCAGTAACGACACTTTAAAATGCTGGGGCATCAACGGCTACAACAGCATCAACTGGGGGCGCCTCGGCAAAGGTACAACTGGATCTCACGGAAACGCGTGGGATGCACTGAGCGACAAATATAGTCCGATCAATATCGGAACAGGTCTCAAAGTGAAAGAGGCCTCAACCAGCACCCACACATGCACCGTCACAACCGACGAGCGATTAAAATGTTTTGGCTGGAACTACGACGGACGTTTAGGCCTTGAAGATCAAATCACGCGCGGTGACAATCCAGGAGAAATGGGAGATAGCCTTCCCTTCGTCGACCTTGGATTGACCGCTGGTGCAGGCCCCGCTTCGTTTATTATTTCCGGAGTGACTGGCGGCTCCGACGCTACCGCAGACTCGCTTCTTGGCCATACTGAACCAACAATTCAATGGAGTGCTTCCACAGGCGCCGTCGACTATCTCGTTACCATCGTTGCCGCTGATCAAAGCACTGTTTCCTGCGCTGAGCAGACAACGGCATCAACAACCTTTTCGTTCATCGGCTGCACGCTCACTTCTGGCTCGCAATACTATGCCCGTGTCATTGCACGCGACGGCAGCGCCAATACCAAAGCCGCCGCAAACTCACTCTTTCCATTTACCGTCGACACCGTCGCACCTGCCGCGTTTCTCGTGTCAGGTGTGAGCGGTGACACCGACACGACGGTCGACGCCGCTCTCACTGACGGCGTGATTCCAACGATCACCTGGACAGTACCGGAGGGCGGAGCAGGACGCTTTGATGTGACGATCTATGAAAATGACGGCGTGACGTCAAAATGTGCCACCGTTGCCAAGTTGAGTGGAAATACGTCGCATCGCTTCGCCAGCTGCGCTCTCACTCAAGGCGCGACTTATCTTGCCCGCGTGGTCGCCTTTAACCCAAATGGAACGCAGTCGACTGAGGCCTCGAATTCACTCTTCTCATTCACTGTTGGAGACACTTCGGGACCTGCGGCCTTCACGATCTCAGGAATCACCGGAGAGCCCAACGATGAAGACTTCAACACTGTTCTTTCCGGAGGTTCTCTCGCGACAGTCAACTGGGCTGACACCACCGGTGAGGACTCATACGATGTCACTCTTTTTGAAAGCGATGGCACAACCGTAAAATGTGCGACCAGTAACGTCCCGGCTGATCAGACAGAGAAAACATTCACCGGCTGCCATCTTTCGGGCGGAGCAACTTATGTTGCAACTGTGGTCGCAAAAGATGCCTTCTCTTCCACGCCCGCCACAAACTCGCCCTTTACATTCACCGTCGCCACCACTCCAGGTTCGTTTGACATCCTCGGTGTACAAGGTGGAGCTTTTGATACGACGACCGACGCAAACCTCAGCGATTCAAATATACCAACGATCCTTTGGAGTGCCTCGACCGGAGCCACGGCCTACTCCGTTTCGGTCCGCACACTCGATGGCAATACGATTTGCTCATCCTCTGTCGGGGTCACGACATCAACCACTCTGAACGGTTGCTACCTCGAGGCCGCAACCAGCTACAGGGCCTATATCTCCGCATCGGGCACTGGTACAACAACGGCAACAAACAATGGCTACCTCTTCACTGTCGCTGACTATCCAGTTCTCTCCGTGAATCGCCCCCTCGTGACAGAAGGACAGAACGCAACGTTCAACGTCACCGCAAGCAAAGTTTGGTCACAAGACCTAACTGTAAACTACCGCACGGCCGGCCTACGCGCCGACCCCAATCTCGACTTCACCCCGACAACCGGCACCGTCACCATTCTCGCGGGCCAAACAACCGCAAACTTTTCAATCGCAACACGCGATGACTCCACTCTTGAAGTCGACGAGACCTTCACCGTCTCACTGTATCAACCAAGTAACGCCGCTCTCTCGAAGAACAGTATTGGGCTTGCGACAATTCAAGACAACGAAGCTCCAAATGCCTCGGCACCAGTGATGGTCAAAGTTGGAGGAAACAATTTCTCTTGCGGTCTTTTCCAAGACGGTCGCGTTAAGTGTTGGGGCGATACCGCTTACTCGCAGTTGGGTCACCCCTATCATCTGATCGGTGATGAGCCCGGAGAAACTGGTGACAATGTGCCCGCCGTCGATCTTGGTGTCGGCTTTAACGTCGCACAAGCAATCTCGGGCTGGGGTGGCAACAACGGCTGGTCATGTGCGCGATCCACGACAGGCGTCATCAAATGTTGGGGTGATGGTTCAAGCTATGGGATCCGCGGAACCGGGGCTGGCGGCTACAACGGACTCAACGCCGGCACGATGGGGGCATCTGTCCCAACGATTGATCTCGGCGACACCGCCACTGCAATCTATGGCGGCGGCGGCTTCGCTTGCGCTCAGTTGACCGGAGGTGGAGTAAAGTGCTGGGGACGAAATGACAGCGGACGCCTTGGTCTCGGTGACTCAAACCACCGTGGCGACAACCCCGGCGAAATGGGCGCAAGCCTCCCCTATCTTGATTTTGGAACGGGTCGAACCGTCACTCAAATGTCAGTTGGCACAAGTCATTCATGTGCCATCCTCGACAACGGTGATCTCAAATGCTGGGGAGAAAATAACTATGGCCAGCTAGGCCTCGGCAACACCAACCATCGCGGCGATGCTGCTGGCGAAATGGGCGATGCCCTTCCTGCGGTCAACCTGGGTACCGGACGAACCGCGAAGTTTGTCTCTGCCGGCTACCTTGCAACCTGCGCGATCCTCGATAACGACTTTGTAAAATGCTGGGGCTACAACGGCTACGCCCAACTTGGAAATGGAAACACCAACACGATCGGCGACGGACCTGGCGAAATGGGCGATGCACTGGCGCCCGTGGCGGGCCTTGGAACAGTTAAGAAAGTCGCTGTAGGCGGCAACTTCACCTGTGCGATCAAATCGGACGACAGCACAACATGCTGGGGCGACTCCGGCTATGGCAAGCTTGGTCGAGGCGGCGGAGCGTCTGCGACTGTTCGACTCGGCACAGGACTCTACGCAACCGACATCAACCCCGCCGGGGGCGGTATGTGTGCGCGCCTGAACAACAACGCGGTCAAGTGTTGGGGTGCAAACTTCGACGGACGCCTCGGCCTGGGGCGCACTGACAATATTGGCGACAGCCCCGACGACATGGGCGATCTCTTACCTTCGGTCGACCTCGGGACAGGACTCGATGTTCTCGGCGTGTCCGTTGCGGCGGATTCGAAAAACGTCTGCTTCGTTGCCTCAAACAACGCCGTGAAATGCTTTGGCGACTCACGCTACGGCGGCACCGGACGCTCCCTCCACTACATCGGTGACGAACCTGGTGAAATGGGCGCCGCGCTCAAGGCAATCGACTTCGGAACAACAGAGAAAGTCGTCGATATTGTACTTGGTAACGTTCACGGATGCGCGATTTTTGAAACCGGCCGAGTCAAATGCTGGGGAGAGGGTGGAAGCTACAACAGTGGTCCAAGCGGCTCAATCGGTGACTACGTGGGAGAAGTTGCAAGCTCTCCATTCTTTGCCTTCGGTATCAATCGGAAAGCCCTCTCGATAGCGTCGGGCGACAACCACACCTGTGTTTTGACCGATGACTTTGAAGTGTATTGCGTCGGTTACGGCTCCGATGGACGTCTCGCCAATGGCTATGCCGACCACGCATCCTCAAATGACAATCTCAATATCGCAAAATGGGGAACCGGCCGTCGCGTCCTTCAGCTGACCGCAGGACAGACCTCTACATGTGCAATGCTCGACGACTTCACAGTGAAGTGCTTCGGACCTGGCAGCGGCCGACTTGGACAAGGGGACACAACAACCCGAGGACACACGGCTGGAACAGTCGGAGATGCCGTGCCACCAATTAAGATCGGAACGGGAAGAACTGCCGCTTCAATTGCAGCGACATACAATGGCACTTGCGCCGTTCTCGACACCGGTGCGCTCAAGTGCTGGGGCTGGGACAATGGCGGAACTCTCGGCAACTACACATCGGCCATGATCGGCGACTCACCCGCTGAAATGGGCGATGCGCTCATCTCAACACCAATCGGCACAACGATCAGTAGCGTCAGCGGACAGTTTTCAAATTTCTGCGCGCTCATGTGGAACGGTACCGGTTCACTCGCGAAATGCTGGGGATATGGAAGCGTCGGTGAAAACGGCATCGGCAACGGTGGAAACGTTGGCGACGCCGCTGGCGAAGTCGCAGCCCTCACTGGAATCAGCCTCGGTACCGGACGCGAGCCCGTTAGCGCCATCGTCAATAACGGCGTCGGCTGCGCTCTCCTCGACAACAACACCGTCAAGTGTTGGGGCGAAGGCACCTTCCTCGGCACTGGCAGCACATTTAATCGCGGCGACGGCGCCGGCGAAATGGGCGATTCACTCCCAGTACTCGATCTCGGCCTCTAACTCAGGAAGGTACATTGTACCTTTTGGCGACTCGGTGCGGCACCGAGAGGGCGAATCTCTTGCGCTCTGGCACCACCGTCACAGATCGACGCAGCACTTCCGAAAAGGTCGGACTTGATCAATCGACAAGAGCTTGAAACGAATAGAGAGATGAAACGAAACTCAACGTTCCGTTCTTTCACCGTCTTCATCACCGTTGTGGCAGCGTATATTCTCAACGTACAGCCGTCTCAAGCTGAGACACTTCAGAAGGCATACAGCGCAAAACCCGCCCCTGGCGTCATTCTGGTGCCTGGCTTCTTTAACTCGCTTGCCGCCGGCTATGCCCGCCAAAGCCCGCCTGTGCCTCAACAGAAGGCTTTAGAACGGGCCCCATACTTCAGCCTCGCCATTGTCGAAACGCTAGAAAAGACCGGCTCTCCGGTCGTGGTCGTCGATAACCTCGATCCGCTCGGTTCAATTGAAACAAATGGCGCACTTTTGCTTGAGTTTCTCAGAGAGCTTCCGCAAAGACGCCCGCAGTTCAAAGGCCGCGAATGGATCGCTATCGGCCACAGCTGCGGCGGACTCTATACGCTTCATGCGCTGACCGCAGAGCCGAACTTGCCGATCAAAACCTTGGTGACGATTTCAACTCCATTTCGCGGGCTTGGGTTCATTGAAAACCTCAGCGCCAATGTCCCATTTATTTCGGAACTCGCCTCTCTCATCAATCTCGAAAGTCTGATGCAGCTTCGCGAGCACGATGTGGCATTGGCGGTCGCCAAACTCCATCCTCCGAAAAACCTGCGCATCATCGCAACCGGCGGCTGGCAACAGGCCTGCTCTTTCTTCAGCTGCAATGAGGCCGGGACACTCTCTTGGATTCTCTCCATCACCGATGCTCTCGTCAGTGAAATCTCAGACGGTATTGTCACCTGGCACTCGATGATTCCAGATCAAAAATTCCTGCCGTTTGCGATCGAACCCCGCCCTGATCTCGCGGTTTCTCTCGAGCACTGGGAGCAAGTGCAAGACTATCGGTTTTTCTCGCTCCTCGGAACGGACGACATCGGAACGATACGCGATCGGCAAGTGCAGTTTTTTAACTCGCTCTATCAGGCGGCGCAGTAGTCAGAGCCTCCCGGCTTTTCCCTCAAACAGTGCGCATTTTCGGCACCAGCTGGCCTACACCAGGCCATTCGACTCCACCGCTCTCGCGATAAATCGAGACATTCTGCTACGACACAGACGACACCGAGATTTTATCGCGTTTCTGCGAATCCCCAGGCAGTGCCACTTTCTGGCACGAAGTAAGCACCCCTTCGCACCGAGTTCGATTCTTGAAAGGCTCCGCTATGAAGCGCAAAATCAAAACCTTCGCTCTGCTGCTCGCACTGGCGTTGCCGGCGACCGGCAATACGGCCAACCAGTGTCTCTGCGAACCGACGACATGGAAGGACTATATCGGCGAGCCCCGAGTCGAGCGATGGTTTGGCTTTGAGATCAACTGGCTTTGCGACTACCGCTGCGAGGTCAAGTCACCACAGGGCGAGACCTATCAAACCGTAGTCCGTGCCGAACACCACGACTGGTGGGTCGGAAGCATGAAACAAGAAAACGGCCTCGAGGGAATCTGCGAAGGCATGGAGTATGTGCCGTTCTACAACTTCAATCTCAATCGGTGGGTGTACATCTGGAATCACCACACCACACGCTTCACTCCCCACGCATCAAAATCGAAGACTCTTCAAGCGTGGGCCGTTGAAAACGATTGCGAAATCACAAAATAAAGTCACGGATGCTCAATATCGAAAGCGATTTTTGCCGCCATCGCTTTGAGCATCGCTTCACGCGGCGTCGGATTCTTACGACCGTCGCGCATATCAAACACGATCGGCAGCGCCAGGCCCCAGTGATGAGTCCCCATCACACCTAAAAACTCCGTGCGAATTCCGCGAAGTTCAGGATTGAGATTCTCAATCACCTTGGGCAGGAACATCGCCTGCGGCACGCCGACCTGGCTATCATTGAGGCGAAGGCCCGAGGCTGTGACATAGTCGTTGCGATTTTTCAAAAGAAATACATCCTCGACGGCGCGGTTCGCATAAGTGAGAGGACTCTCAAAACTCATGCGTCCGACGGCGCTCTCGGACGGGCTCGCCATGGCCCCCGCGAGCGCATAATACTTTACTGTCAACGGCAGCCGATGCGTTCTCCACCACTCAAGACGCTCGGCTGTTCTGAGCTGCTCAATTCCCGTGATCGCCGCATCGATCAACGCTTTTCCGCGGCGAATGTTGTTTGAGTAGTCGCTAAAGGGCTTCGTTAAGCCAAGCTGGAGAAGAAACTTATACGAGAGCGCCAGCGGCCCCATCGCATCCATCTGCATCAGACTATCGGCCATCGATGGGTCGGTTGTGTTCACCTCGACAGCGCCGTCGGGATTCACCGATTTCGTCTCAGCGTCGATCTCTTTCATGGTTGAAAGAAACTCGGACCACGCCTTGTTGTTATCATAGATAACGCCGGGGCGACTCCAAAGTGCTTCAGGTAAAACTTGAAGCGACGCCGACACGCGCTTGAGTGCTTGAAGCGTCTTTGCCATCGGGTGATTGGGATCGGCGGTTTGATCCGCGGCAGATGATCCAAAGACCACGCCACCAAGACCGATCATCGCGCGCACTCGCGAGACCCAGGGCTTTCCGGCAGTAAAACCTTGCGAGATCATCTCAAGCCCATAGGTCGTACCGCGCGAGAAACCCACAAAGGCGAGATTCTGATCACCGCTCAGTTCCAAGTACTTCTCAAGTCGACGATTGAAAATCGCAGCGCGATCCTTGAGATCACCAAGTGTCTCGAGACTCGCCAGACGCGGATACAGGAACACCACTTTCACATTCGGTCCAGCCTCGCCAACATGAACGAGCTCCTC
The DNA here is from genome assembly GCA_016791465.1 of Pseudobdellovibrionaceae bacterium. Classification (GTDB taxonomy): domain Bacteria; phylum Bdellovibrionota; class Bdellovibrionia; order Bdellovibrionales; family JAMPXM01. The sequence goes on along the minus strand of JAEUWE010000459.1, from coordinate 595 downwards.
GATTGGCTTTGAGACGACAGACACGTCTTCTGATGAATACGTGGCATCCACTCCTAAAGCCCGACGCGCGGGATTCGCGTCAGTGCGTGCGCGAGCCGCAGCAGCTATGAACTGATCCTTTGCTTGCGACGGACGGGCAAGGACATTCTCAAACGGACGTACACGAATGAACTCACCAAAAATTCCGGGAATCACGACAAGCGTGATCGAGTGCTTTGAGAGAGCTTTCTTCGCCTCGGCCGCGTAAGCGCCAGGATCCATCGGATAGACGTTCTCACCTGCAAGACTGTCGAGCGACGACGCACTCGCGGTGCGAATGGCCTCCGCGATACTCGTGGCGGACTCCGCAGCCAGCAGCCCATGGTCGGGCGCGAAGTGAAGGAGCTTCGATTCAGGACGAGCGAGCTGCTCAGGGCTGAGCTCGGCTCGGAGGAGCTGCTGAAATTCCAATGCCGCCTGAGGCGATGCTTCTGCCGTCTGAGGTGCCACCACCGCCATTGAGGCCATCAAACCCATACCCAGCAAAGCTTTTGAGGTCCTGCGACCCGCTACTCGACACGACATTCTGTCCTCCGATAGGAAACAACGCCCGCTT
>JAEUWE010000422.1 GCA_016791465.1 Pseudobdellovibrionaceae bacterium | reverse complement strand
CAACGGCTTTCAAGTGAACTCGAAGAGCGCATCGAGGCGCGACGAGCCGAACTTGCAGAAAGCACACTCCGATTGCAGCAGAGCCAGCGTCGAAACGACGTTCTGCACCGAGCCCTCAACGCTGTACACCTCAGTCAGAGTATTCCTGAAATTGAAAAACGCCTCGGAAAAGTCCTTCAATCGACACTCGACGCCCCAAGTGTTGATTGGGTGAAGATTGCGTTCGCGTCACTCAGTCAACTCGAAGCTGCACCAATCAATCCCAAAGCAAGTTCAGCGCTGGCTGTTCCTATTGACCATATCGGACACGTGTATTTTGGCCGCTCGCCCGATAAGCCCTTTCGCGCCGAGGACCGCACGTTTCTCACACCAATCGCCGAAGCCGTTTCGCTTGCCGTGACTCGACTGCAAACAATTGAACGAATGGATCTTGTCCGGCGCGAATGGGAAGAGACCTTCAATTCCATCTCCGATCCAGTCGCGGTGATTGACGATCAGCTCAATGTCGTTCGTGGCAATCGGGCACTGATTCGAGACCGCCGGCCCGAATCCATCATCGGCAAACCCTGCTATACCGTCGTCTTTGGCCGCGGTAAACCTTGCCCATCGTGCCCAGTCGTAAAAATGAAAGAGGCTCATCGCGGCCGCATTCCAGAGTCGATCTCACCACAGGTGTTTCGAATGGAACAGCAACCCGACAACAATGCTTCTCCAGTCTTCGAAGTCTCTTCGCGCCCGATTCGCTCAAGTGATCCTCTTGAACCAACACTCTTGGTTCATCTTTATCGCGACGACACCACCGCCTCTCGTTTCGAGAAACGCATCACCGAGTCTGCGCAGATGGCAGAACTTGGCACCATTGGCTCGAGCATCGCACACCAACTCAACAACCCCATCGGCGGAATGCTTTCGCTCATCCAGCTCCTGCTGATGGATCTCGACGGCAAACCCGAAGGGTTCAGTGGAGCTCATGAACTGCGCGATGAACTGCGCGAAATGGAAGCCGGCACTCGGCGCTGCGCGCAGATTGTGCGCGATCTTTTGGGCTTCACTCGGCGCGGTGTTGAAGATGCCCCTGGAGAGCACGACCTCTATGAGGTTGTTCAACAGGCTGTCAAAATCACCGAACTGCAAACTCGCTCGCGCGGACTGCGTTTTGAGATCACCACCAGACCCGGCTTCGACCCCACATCCGGCGCAATTTTAGTCATCGGCCGATTCAATCTTCTTGCGCAAGCCATCCGCGCGGTTCTGCTCGCGATGATATCTGAAACCCTTCGCGATCACGTTCTGACGATCAACCTCGACCAGAACGTCGAACACGACAGAGCCATCATCACGGTCCAATGCGCAGGCGGCGACCAAAATCCAGACCTCACAATCGCCCGAGAAATTATTGCAGAACACGGCGGCTCTCTTGAGCTTTTATGCCACCCTGGCGCAAACGAGGCCAAAGACCAACCAGTCCAAGAGGCTAGATTTGAGCTCTTGGCCAAATCTTTGACGACGAAAATTTGACAGTCAGAACGTCTAATCCGTAGCATGAAGACAGAGGACGAAATTCCTCGAGTGTCGTGAAAGACCTGTCTGGAGCGGATTTCCAGACCAGTCAGCCTCGGCACCGGATACTTTCTAGACTGGACAGCCCTAGACTAGACGGCATCTGCGCTCCGCTACCGGTACAATAGTTTGTACGACAAATTACGACGAAAGGACTCCGTCGCGATGTCGAATCAGTCTGCTGGCTTTGGCTCTTCTGGTCGCCTCACATTCGACCCCACTCAAGACTCAATGAGCGGTGTCATCTCAAACAATGCAAAACTCACGCGACCAGGGGGCAAACCGCTGCGTGCGATCGTGGTCGACGACGAGTCCTCACTGCGAACAGCACTTTTCCGCGTTCTTGAACGACAGGGTTTTCAAGTCGTCACCTCAAGTTCAAAACGCGAGGCGGAAGGTCTTGTCGCCGGTGTCGCCACCGAAAATGCCTTTGATCTCGCTCTGGTCGACGTTCGACTTCCCGACGGCGATGGCCTTGAACTGATGTCAAAAATTCGCCAGACACATCCCGGCTGTGAAGTCATCGTCTTGACCGGCCATGGTTCGATCGAAATGGCGGTAAAAGCGACGCAACTGGGAGCCTTTCACTTCATCACCAAGCCGTTCAATATGGAAGAGCTGGTCTCAATTATCGAAAAGGCCATCGCGCATAAAACGCTGCAGGCTGAAAACCTACACCTCCGCTCGGCACTCTCAAAACGCTATCGCTTTGAAAACATCGTCGGTTCTTCGGACGAAATTCGCCACGTCCTTGGAATGGTCGAACGCGTCTCTGACTCTGACTCAACAGTTCTTATCAGCGGTGAAAGCGGAACCGGCAAAGAACTTGTCGCCAAGGCAATTCACTACAATTCTCCGCGCGCCAATCGGCCCTTTATTCCAGTCAACTGCGGCGCCATTCCCGGCGAACTCTTGGAGAGCGAACTCTTTGGTCACATCAAAGGCGCGTTCACGGGCGCCATTGCGACACGCCAAGGTCGCTTTGAGCTCGCCAACGGCGGCACAATTTTTCTCGACGAAATCGGTGAGCTACCACTCAACCTTCAGGTGAAACTCTTGCGCGTCCTTCAAGAGCGCCGCTTCGAACCCGTGGGCAGCGCAAAAACTCAAGAGGCCGATGTTCGCGTTATCGCAGCGACAAACGTCGATCTCGCAAAAGCAGTACAAAAAGGCCAATTCCGCGAAGATCTTTTCTATCGCCTCAACGTCATTCCAATACGCCTACCTTCACTGAAAGAGCGCCGCAGCGATATCCCGCTTTTACTTCATCACTTTATGGAGATCGCCAACAGCAAAGCGGTCGAACGCGCCGGCACATCCCGTAAGCCACGCCTCCTCACAGGGTTTTCCACCGAAGCCATTGAGTCGCTCGTGCATCACCCCTGGCCCGGCAATATCCGCGAACTCGAAAACTTGGTTGAACGTTTGGCCGTCCTCAAAGGCGAAGGTCTTATTGAACTGAATGACCTCCCAGAACACTACCGCAACTCTCCCAGCCGAAGCTTTGATCACGGCCTGTCGCCACTGATGAATGGCGAAGTCCTTCAAGCGACGGAGAACGGACTCGACTTCAACTCTGCCGTTGATGCCTATGAAAACACCTTGATCTTGCAGGCCCTTGAAAAGACCGGATGGAATCGCAACCAGGCAGCGGCTCTCCTTAAACTCAATCGCACCACTTTGGTTGAGAAGATCAAAAAGAAAGGACTGAGGCCGCCTCCCGGCGCCGAAGTTTAAACTTCTTGAGCAATAATTCTGATTTTAAAATCGAGACGACTTCCTTTGAGGTCGTCTCATCTATTTGGGCCACAGAGCTCTGGCCCGGGCGCCGCTCGCCGATCGAGCCAAACAGCGCGATGAGCTGGCTGAGTGGCCACGACATGAGTCTCATGCGAGCCCCCGCTCAGTTCTGGATTGCTCGTCGCTCACGAGAGCACATCGTCGGTGTCCTCAGCGGACATTTTGGCGGAATTATCGACGACCAACGCAGTTATCGAACACGAGGGCTCTGGGTAGCGGCATCCGTTCGCAGAAGTGGAATTGCGAGCGCACTGATGAGTTCCGCTGTGGAACAGGCGAAGAAAGATAACTGCACTCTCATTTGGACTTTTCCTCGCGAGAGTTCCATCTCTTTCTATGAGTCAGTCGGCTTTAAACGCATTGGTGAGTGGGTCGATAGCGGCGAGTTTGGTCCCAATATCTACGCCCTCAAAACTATTTAACACCAATGATCATATAGCGATCAAATGACCAAGTTCCATAGTCAAAATGGAGCGAACCAGAAAACCAGCTCTCGGCCAGAGGGAATCGCTTCTGCAGTTCTCCATCACTGCGAACCTCGCTCTGAACCTGAGGGTCCGCTCCCTCGTGGGGAAAACTCGCCCCCTGAAACGCAACCACCGTTCCCGCTGGGATATGCTCAAACCATTTGTTCGAAGCAAAGTGCTCAACTGACGTATTGATAATCAGATCGGGACAGGCTCCATACTCCACGCCAGGCTCGCGGGGATTGAGAAGATTGCAATCCGCCGTGAATGCCCGAAACTTCCAATCGCGCCAAACCCAGTTCTCGCAAAGTACATTCGCCGCATCAGTGGCCGCGCTGTCGATATCGAAACTACGGATATTCGCAAGCGGCACAGACGCTTCTGTCCCATCACGGCAAAGCAGAAGAAAACCCAAGGCACCTTGCCAACCACCATAAATCCAAACAGTCATCGGGGACCGGGCCGGCCGATAACTGACGAGCAGTCTCTCGAGAATCTGTATGAGCCAAAGTTTCGAGCCAATCTGGCCGCTCGAGAACACATCTTTGGCCACAGAAAGCGTTTCATTTTGAGACGTTTGCGACACCATACAGGCACTTAAATCCACACCGGAATAATGCGCAATTCGAAATAGACTGTACAAACTCTATTCAACTGTCAGTTTCGATAACTTTGTTCTCCTTTCGACACCATTTCCGCCCCATCAGCCGCTCCCCACATCGTCCTCGATGGCGCGAGCCTTGCTCTCTAGTTTGGCATGAGTACGGGCACAGTTCGCGAATCCAAAACTTTAGAAGCAAGAGGAAACCGTGGTCGGTACATTCTCATGCACGCCTTCGCGTTTAGCGGATTTGCCGGCGGCATTTTGGCTCTGAGCCTTTGCGTCAACGGTCTCCAGGGCGGCGTCGACAAGAGTCTCGATCGCAACACCAGCAACAGCCAGACAGATCGCGGACCAGCGATGTTACGCCTGCCTTTTGCTCGATCCGCGCAGAATGTCTTGAAGTCACTTTGCTCGGCTCTGCATTGTTCAAAAACAGAGAGCTCGACGCACCAGAAACACGAGATCGAGCGTTTCGGACTGACTCGTTCGGCCAATGACTTTTCGCGTGGCCTCAATATCGCAACCATCCAACGCGTTGAACCTGAGGGTTTTAATTACGCCGCTATCTTACCGCCGTCGCTCTCTCCAGCATCCGACAGCGCAAGTGTAGCAACACAAATTATCGACCACTCAGTATCGAACCTGATGAAGCAAGAAACATTTCGCAACTCGTTTGTCGGCAAAGCCGCAACGACCGTCGAAGAGACGATGCGGGCCGATGT
>JAEUWE010000415.1 GCA_016791465.1 Pseudobdellovibrionaceae bacterium | reverse complement strand
CGCTTCGGTCATGCGGCCTTTCAAGGTGGCGGGGGCGGCGGTCAGTATCAGAATGTCGACGATATCTTCGCGAATTTCGGCGACATCTTTGGTGATTTTTTTGGCGGCGCTTTTGGCGGTGAGCCTGGGCGGGGCGGTCGCCGTGGGCGTTCGACGGGACCTGCGCGAGGTAATGACCTTCGTTACCGGACCGAGATTCGCCTTGAAGACGTGATCAAGGGCCTCGAAAAAGAAGTCGATTTTGATACCGAAGCGAATTGCGATGAGTGCAATGGCTCAGGCGCTAAAAAGGGAACGCAAGCCTCAACCTGTGCGACCTGTGGTGGCTCAGGTCAGGTCATTGCGCGGCAAGGTTTTTTCTCCGTTGCGACAACGTGCCCGAGCTGCCATGGCGCAGGCCAGACGATCAAAGAAAAGTGCACGCCCTGTGCGGGCCGTGGCCGAATCAAATCCCATCGAAAAATTCGTGTGACCATTCCGCCAGGGGTCGATACGGGGACCCAGCTTCGCGTGTCGGGTGAGGGCGAAGGCGGCTTCCGCGGTGGACCGCCGGGGGACCTCTACGTTGAGTTGATCGTGAAAGATCACAATCGTTTCGAGCGGGAAGGCAGTCAGCTCTACGCTGAAATCGAGATTTCTTATCTGCAGGCCGTGCTCGGTGCTGAGATTGAGTTTGAAACTATTGATGGCGAAAAAACGGTTCGGATTCCGCCGGGAACCCAGCCGGGGGCGCAGATTCGGGTCGATGGTGCCGGTGTTCCGATTCTCAGGGGGCGGGGCCGCGGCGACCTTTTGCTTTCCGTTGTGATTGAAATTCCGACGAAAGTTTCAAAGGAAGAGGAGCGTCTTCTTCGACAGCTTGCTGAAATTTCGGGCGATCCTGTTTTGCCGGCCAAAAAAGGGCTCTTTGGCAGTGTATGAAGTGCGTGATCGGCGTGCCTTAACTCAGTGTTCCAAATTCGATCAAATCGGCGTCTTTGTTGGGCGGCATCTCTTCTGTGCCTTGACGATTTCGCATTAATCCCCAAGTTATTAGCAAGCGCGGCGTGGCTTGCCCGGAAAGCCCGGAAGCACAGCGGCCTATCAAGTTTGAATGTTATGGCTGAACGTAAAGTAGGAGTGAGAAAATGAGCAAAATCATCGGTATCGACTTAGGGACAACAAACTCGTGCGTTGCGATTATGGAAGGCAGCGATCCCAAGGTTCTGGTGAATGAGGAAGGCGCGCGTACGACGCCCTCGGTTGTCGCGTTTGCAAAGGACGGCGAAAAGCTCGTCGGTCAAATTGCAAAGCGCCAAGCGGTAACAAACCCAGAGAACACCATTTCATCGGCGAAACGCTTTATTGGTCGTCGCTTTGAGGAAGTTCAAGAAGAGATCAAACTTGTTCCCTATACCGTCGCGCAAAAGGGACCAACGGACTGCGGGTTTAAAATTGCAGGTGAAATCGTTTCTCCGGAAGAGATCGGCGCTGCCGTTCTTGCGAAGCTGAAGAAGGTTGCCGAGGACTACGTCGGCGCCGAGATCAAAGAGGCTGTCATCACGGTTCCTGCATACTTTAACGATGCTCAGCGCCAGGCGACGAAAGACGCGGGACGTATTGCGGGTCTTGATGTGAAGCGCATCATCAACGAGCCGACGGCGGCGGCGCTCGCCTATGGATTCGATAAGAATAAAGATCAGAAAATTGCCGTTTACGACTTGGGCGGCGGAACCTTCGATATTTCAATTCTTGAAGTGTCCGAAGCCGGTGGCGAGACCGTTGTTGAGGTCAAGGCGACCAACGGCGACACGCACCTTGGTGGCGACAATTTCGATACGGCGATTTTGCGCTGGATGATCGAAGAGTTCAAAAAAGATCAGGGCATCGATCTCACAAAAGACAAAATGGCTCTGCAGCGTCTCAAAGAAGGTGCGGAAAAAGCCAAGATCGAACTCTCATCGATGGCTGAAACGGAAATTAACCTTCCGTTCATCACGGCTGATGCTTCGGGTCCGAAGCATTTGCAGATGAAACTCTCGCGTTCGAAGTTCGATCAGATGACAGAAGATCTGGTGAAGCGAACGCTTGAACCATGCAAGAAGTGTCTTGCTGACTCTGGCTTTAAACTTTCAGAGATCGACGAAGTTATCTTGGTCGGTGGATCGACTCGTATCCCAGCGATTCAGAAGGCTGTAAAAGACTTCTTCGGAAAAGAACCCAACCGTTCGGTGAACCCGGATGAGGTTGTAGCGATCGGTGCGGCGATTCAGGGCGGCGTTCTTGCGGGAACAGTGAAGCAAGTTCTGCTTCTCGACGTTACACCGCTCTCGCTCGGTATCGAGACACTTGGTGGCGTGATGACGAAGTTGATCGAGCGCAACACAGCGATTCCGACAAAGAAGTCGCAGACGTTCTCAACAGCGGCCGATAGCCAGACATCGGTGGATGTTCACGTCGTGCAGGGCGAGCGAGAGATGGCTCGCGACAACAAGACACTTGGACGCTTTGAGCTTGTTGGAATTCCGGCGGCACCGCGCGGAACTCCGCAGATCGAAGTGACATTTGATATCGACGCGAACGGCGTGGTCAGCGTTTCGGCGAAGGATCTAGGGACTGGAAAAGAACAGGCCATCAAGATCACGGCGAAGTCGGGTCTGTCAGAAGCAGAGATTCAGCGCATGGTGAAAGATGCAGAAGAGCATGCTGAAGAAGACAAGATGCGCAAAGAGCGCGCGCAGGTTGCGAACGACCTTGATAGCTTGATTTACAACATCGAGAAGCTGCTCAGTGAAAATGGCGATAAAGTCGATGCGGCTGATAAGAAAAAAGCGGAGTCGCTTATCCCCGATGCGCGAGCGCTCTTGCAGAATCTTGAGTCGACACCAACGGAATTGAAAGAGAGCTTCGATCAGTTACAGGCCCTCAGCCATAAGATGTCGACGGCGCTCTATGAGGCGACCAAGAAGTCGGGCAGTGGTGGCGGCGGCGCCGGCGGTGGAGCTACGGATGGCGGCGGTGCAAATGGCCAAAGTTCGGGCGGCGGTAAGAGTGGCGACGATGTGATCGATGCCGACTATAAGGATGTTCGCTAGGCCAATTCAGACTCTGTGGTCTGAGTGAATAAAAAAGGGGATGCGCGAATAGCGTATCCCCTTTTTATTTGGACGGTGATTCGGGACCGGAGTTACTGTTTGCCAGTTCCGAAGCTTGTGCCGTCAAAGCGATAGGCCAGAGCGACGGAGGCGTAGCCGAACGATTTTGTCAGGTTGACGCCAAGCTCACCAAAGAAGCTCCAGTTTTTCATTTCAAGCGGGCGAAGTTCGGTGCCGGCCACCAATTGGGCAGGCATGAAGGTCTCGTCTCCACCGCCAGACTGGACGGTGATGCCGAACGGGAGTGAGCCGTAAGGGATCACGTCGCCGATTTCAGTTTCAATTCGTTTGCTGACGATCGGGTGCAGGCGAATGGAGTACTGATTGATGCTGCCAATGCGCGCGAAGATGATTCCGGCCTCGCCGCCGATCGCGGGCTGTGATTCGGTGTCTGGAAAGGGCACCCACTTGACCATGCCACCAATCTGAAAGTCGATTTTTCCAAAACCGAGCAGCGCGCGTCCCGAGACGCCTTCCATGAGACCGGTGTCGAGTCGGCCGGTGAAATTTGCGCCATCGAACTGATTGAAGATGAGCTGAGGCGAAATCATCGCCTGGTACTCGCCTTCTTTAAGGACTTCGCCGTTGTCGAGCGTGGCGTAATAGGCTTGGGCCGGTGTTGAGGTGAAGATGGCGGCAGTCGCGATCAGCGAAGACACGATTGAAAGCAAGGTTGAATATTGGCGCATAGTGGCTCCTTCGGTCCTATTTGATTTCATGAGGTTCAGTTTGACAAGCTGCGGACCGCTTGAAAACGTGAGAAATCGTGTCAAAGGGTCGATTTCCTGTTTCTCTTGTGATCATCACCTTAAATGAAGCCGATGGTATTGCTCGTGCCATCCAGTCGGCGTCATTTTGTGATGACATTGTGGTTTTAGACTCCGGTTCGACGGATGGTACCCGTGAGATCGCGGCCTCGCTCGGTGCGCGAGTGTTCAATGAGAAGTGGCTTGGATTTCAAGCGATGAAGCAGCGAGCGACCGATCTTGCGAAAAATGACTGGGTGCTCTCACTTGATGGCGATGAGGCTGTTCACCAGGATCTTCGCGAAGAGCTCGTCTCGTTGTTCGAGAGTTGGGTGTCTCAGGCGCCGACGGCCGATGGTTATAGAATGCCGCGCTTGACCTGGAATTTGGGGCGCTGGATTCGGCACGGTGGGTGGTATCCTGATTTGCAGCTGAGACTTTTTAATCGTACCCGAGCCAAGTGGGGCGGTGGTGGCCACGTGCACGAGCGAATCGAGGCCGAAAAAGTCGAACGTCTGCGCGGCGTGCTTTTACACGATCCGTTTAAAACTCACGCGGAGCAGGTGGCGACAAACAATCGTTACTCGGGACTAGGGGCTGAAGAACTCGCGCGGCGCGGTCAGCGGTTTCAGTGCCATAAGCTTTTCGTCAAGCCGGTTTCGAAGTTCATTGAGACTTACGTTTTTAAGCGCGGTTTTCTCGATGGGCTTCCGGGATTTATCATTGCGGTTGGCGCGGCGTACTCAATC